>CAYJGP010000127.1:0-5524 GCA_964369435.1 uncultured Oscillospiraceae bacterium
CAATTCACCGACATACAATTGCAAACGGCAACTATCACGAAGAGCAAAATAAAAAACAAGGAGGAGCATTATGAGCAACAGTCAAAAATTACGAAAAACTCTTTTTATCACTCTACCGATTATGATTTTAGCAATAGTAGTTCCACTTATCGTGATAGAATTTTTCCCACATTTAACCTTTTCTAATGCCGCTGCTACAATCGTTTCCGTTATCCTCTCTATCAGCTTACTTTATTTAATTAATACTTTTGTAAACTGTCAATACGGAATAAACTATACCGAATCGACCTATGAATTAAAGTTTAAAGATTTAGAGTCTCTCGCTTCTCAAATGAAAAGCACTCTTGTTGATGCAGCTTTTTTCACCACCTACCCAAACATAAAAATCGATGATAAAACAGAGCTAACAGCTTATATAAGACCAATAAACAACGAACAGCTCGATATTGTTTTATTTATAGTAACCGATAAGCTGACCAAAAATGGTTACCAAAAACTCTGCACAGAGCTTTTGAAAATCTTATCCACCCACTACCCGAAATTTCATCTATTCGTTCCCCATATCGTAACCCCTATAATAGTATTTCGAGAAAACACCGATATTATAAATAATATGCTACTAAAAAAGATAATCCTTCCTTTTCAAAGCAAGAGTCATCTAAAAGAAAACAAGTATGCATACACCAATAATTCATATCACTACGATAATATAAAGTCCTATCATTTTCCCGTTGCCATTTCATTTGCACTTAAAATGGTGCGACTTCCCATTTTCATCAGCAACAACCCAAAAAGACACCTACAATGTACGCGAGCGTCAGTTCTTAATATGTTAAAAGTACCCGTTGAAGAGGATAATATTACTCTTGAGATATCTAGTACCTAAAATAAAAAACATAGTGTTACTCCTCACTATATAACTTGTTTTAGCCATTTTAATGTAATATAATGTATTGAGTAAACAATAATTTTGAACGGAGAAATAAAAGATGTTTAACGCGAGAGAGCTTATGACCCCATATTTCGCATCACTTACAAGCAAAGGTGGAATGATGGATTTTCACAGCAAACTTAAAACAAAACCAACAGCGATGAACTGGGCAGACCCATGGCGTCCAAACGATACTATCCCCCCTCACATAAAAAAAGCAACTATTGATTGCATAAACTCAACAGGCGCTCACTACACCTTCCCTATGGGCGACCCAGAGCTTTTGGCAGAACTTGCAAAAAGGGTAAAAAAGATAAATAAACTAGATGTTGACCCAATGAAGAATTTAACAGTAGTTGCAGGAAGCGACATTGCATTTTTATTTGTTGCAAGACCATTTATTGCGCCGGGCGACGAGATAATGATACCAACGCCATCTTATGCAAACAACTATGCAACTGCACCACTTCTCGGCGGTGTTACTGTTGAAGTGCCAACATATCCTGAAGATAACTACAAGCTTCGCATCGATGAGTTTGAAAAAAGGGTTACCGATAAGACCAAAATAATCCTCTTCACAAACCCAAACAACCCTACAAGCACAGTTTACACAAGGGAAAATTTAAAAGAGCTTGCAGATTTTGCAAAGAAGCACAATCTTATGGTAATAGTTGATCAAGCTTTTGAGGACGTTACCTTTGATGGGCACGAGCTCACAACAATAACCGAGTTTCCAGATATGTTTGAGAGAACTATTATAATAAGCTCGCTATCAAAAGGGATGGCACTCTGCGGATATAGGGTTGCTTATGTCGTCGCTAGTGAAGACATCACCGATATGCTCCACTCAATAACCGTTCCAACAGTTGGTGTTGCAAACACAGCAGCGCAGGCTGGGATAACAGCTGGACTTCGTGATACCACATTTATGGAAGAATACCGTCAGGAATATATGGCGAGAGCAGAGATTCTCGATAAAATTCTAAGTGATATACCAAACATAAGTTACCCAAAACCCGAGAGCTCGTTCTTCTTCTGGATTGATATTTCACACTATGGTACCGATCAAGAAGTAGTTGAGTATCTTGCAGAGCATGCCGCAGTACTTGTCAGTAACGGCAAAGGATTTGGCAGCAACAAGCACATCAGACTAATCTACGGCACACTGCAAGACCGAAACGAGTGCATAGCGGCGGTCGAGAGAGTTCGAGACGCGCTTATTAACCACCCAAATAATAAATAGTCAAAGTGGTTTTGTACCACTAGAAACAGAAAACAGACGTTTTAAGCGTCTGTTTTTTGTTGTAATATTACTCGTATCAGCTTGTCACCATTCAAGCCTTTTTATTTAGCGGTGCATTTTAGCTTTTGTTTGATAGTGCATCCCCGTGCGCCCGCCCACACAAAACGCATTTTATGCGTTTATCGCAGCATAAAATGATGCGAGGACGACCGTGTGGTCGTCTGTGTGGGTGGGAGCAACCAAGCATCATCAGAAGTTTGTCTATCAAAGCTAGCCAAAAGCTTTATTGTTAAAACCACATAAGCACCCTTGTTACAGTCATTTTCCAAATTTTCAAACTATTTGCTACCTTGTAGTTTCTACTCCCTCAGCCACTGTAATATCTGCAAGTGCACTCTCAAGCTCACCAATCGATGTATTGAGCTCTGCTCTCTGCTCTGAGTAGTCGGTTGCTGGAGCGGCCTCTCCAACTTCTTCTATTTCGTCAGCTAGGCTATCGTGTTCTTTCGCATCTTCATTCCTCGTCGCTAAAATTTTCGCCGAAGAATACATCTCAGGATAATTCTCAAGTAGAAGCTTTTCATCTTGCGCAGGCACCCTGTCGCCATTAATAATGCGCATAGAAATTTTCATACACTTTATAAGGATATCCATCATCCGCATTGCACCCTCAATCTCCGCCTCAGACGCACGCAAATCAGATTCCATCTGCTCTTTTTGACCCAGCGCTTCAAGCGCTGCCCTCTTTTCCTCCAAAAAAAGCTCTATAGCATTTTTATCGTAATCTTCATAAGGTTTTTTCGAAAAAATATCCGAATTATTCACAGCACCAGCCACTGCTTCCCCCCTGTCTTTAGTGATATCTTTTAGTGACTGTTCATTTTTTTGAGCATAGTTAAAAACATCGGCATTAATCTTCATAACAATTCCTCCTAAAGATCATATTTCACATTTTATATATCGACTGTATTTCATCTGTTTTAATACGCATAGTAACCAAATATCACATCATATTTTCATCAAAGTCACACCTCTATAATTGGTCTTAACCAAAAAAAACAGAGAACAGCTACTCTGTTCTCTGTTTAATATCGTTAAGTTATGCTGTATGCCAATCAAATAGAAGGTCGTCCCCTGTATCTTGTTGCCATTTTAGAAGCCTTGCTCTTAGCGCTTTAAGCGACTGCGCGTATCTTTCATCATCTATAAGATTGCGAAGCTCATATTTATCCTCTTTTAGGTTATATAGCTCATCCATCTCATCAAGGGTTGCAACATACTTCATATCGTCCATAACAATAACCCTGCTACGAACAACATAGGTGTGTCCATTTGTCTCACAGAAAGTTACGTTTTCATAGTCAGCAGGATCAAGCTCGCCCGATGCAAGCGGTAGTAGGCTCTTTCCGTGAACTTCATTTTTTGTGATTTTAAGCCCAGCTGCATCAAGCATTGTTATCGGCATATCTATTGTATTTACAAGCCTGTCAACAACAGTGCCCGGCTTTATCTTTCCAGGGAATTTTATAGCCATAGGCACTCTGAGCACCTCTTGCGCCATAAAGCACTCTTTATCGAAATGCCCGCCATGGCAAGCAAGTCCATCTCCATGATCGGTTGTCATTATGATAACTGTATTCTCATCAAATCCAAGCTCTTTAACCTTATCGAGGATTAAACCTGCCGCATCGTCAACCATAGTTATCTGAGCACAAGCATACTGCATCATCTCATTATAAACTTCCCAAGGCAAGCTATTTGGTATGTTTATCCGCTGATTTGTCGATATTGGGAAGTTTCTGTCAACATGATACATATCAGGTTTCCCGATAAGTCCACTATCGTAACTTGGATATTTTGGAAACTTTTTATCTTTATACATATCAAGATATTCCTGAGTTGGGAAATATGGCTGATGAGGTCCCCAGAAATCAACTCGAAGGGTAAACGGAGTATCTTCGCCGCTCTTCGCTATCTCTTCAAGCTTATCGCAAGCAAGAGAAGCTAGGAAAAAGCTCTCTGTAGTCTCTTTTGGTGTTGTCGTTATACCATAACAATGCTCACCGCAATAGTTTGGATCTATCGATGTATAGTTTTGTTCACCGGTTTTAAGCTTCGAGTAATAACGTCTACCATTTTCAGTATCATTTGTTGGAATATCAAAGTTTCTTGTTATTGAAGCTTCAAAACAAGGAAGATTTCTCTCTTTTATATAGTTTTGATAGTCTTCACGAATATAAGGGTTTCCATAATCATCATGAGAGAGTCCACTCACATTTTTAAACTGCAATGCATTTCCAGGTCCGCCGTGATATTTTCCATAATAGAAGTTATCATATCCCGCATCTGCAAATGTATCGAGATAAACTTCATGTTTATATGGTGAATCGCTGTAGTTGTTAAACTGTTTATGTGTGTGCTGATATAGTCCGTGTAGAAGAGTTCTTCTAGTAGGACCACACAGAGGAGATGCACAGTATGCATTTGTAAAATTTGCACCTTCAGATGCAAGTTTATCAAAATTTTCTCTCTTTGGTTTAACTGGGGAGTCTAAATACTGGTAATAGCTCTGATGATCGTTGTGTATAAAAATTACATTTGGTTTTGTACTCATATTTCTCTCCGTTCTATCACTTTATTGCAACTGTTAAATCTATCGTGAAAATACAATTAACCGTTTTTAAAAATAAGTTTACCCTCACTTGCCCTCTTCGCGATATTCTGCAAATCAGGAAGGGCAAATTTAAAGAACTCTATAAATCCGCTGCACAGTCTGTTTTTCGATAACGAACCGTTAAAGTTATCTCGCTCCCGTCTACATCCGCCTTTACAAAGTTTGTAATATTTGCAGCTATCACAATCTGATTCTATCATATCCGACTCTTCTATAAAGCGAATATCTTCTCTGCGTCTATCTATCTTCTCTAAACTATCGTCAATGATATTTCCGATTTTAAATCCATCGAGAACATAAAAATCACAAGGATAGACATCGCCATTCGCTTCGATTACATACTGTTCTGTACATCTGCCAAACAATCCACATTGCTCTGGCCGCAGACCCGCCAATATATTGATTAAATTCTCAAAATATCTTATATAGACATATTCACCACTCAGGATATCTTTTTTCCACAGGGTGAAAAGCTTTTTAAGATAGTTTGCAAAATCCCTCTCACTTAGCGAATAGCTGACTTTTCCACCCTCGCCAATAGGGTCGATGCACGGGATATACTGATGATAATTAACCCCCAGCTTTTTTAGATACTTATAAACCCTCTCGATATTCTGTGCAACATCTTTATTCACAGTTATAAGTATATTCGTCTCGACTTCTGCTTTGCGAAGTT
>CAYJGP010000128.1:0-5351 GCA_964369435.1 uncultured Oscillospiraceae bacterium
AAAATAGTTAAAGAGAAGAAAGCTGCAGATAATAAACCAGCTGCTAAAAAAGCACCAGCAAAGAAAACTGCTGAGAAAAAAGAAGCAGATGAGAAAAAAGCACCAGCAAAGAAAGCTGCACCAAAAAAAGCTGCAACTGCAAAGAAACCAGCAGCTAAAAAACCTGCTGCGAAAAAAACAAAGGCTGATGATGCAGAGTAGTTTTCACTCAAATAATTAGGAGATAGGTGAATTATGAGTTTAGTACCAATAGTAGTTGAACAGACAAGCAGAGGCGAGAGAAGTTACGATATTTATTCAAGACTGTTAAACGATAGAATTATTGTTTTAAGCGAAGAGGTAAACGATGTTACCGCCTCACTAATTGTAGCGCAACTTTTATATCTTGAAGGACAAGACCCAGATAAAGATATTCAATTCTATATAAACAGCCCTGGCGGTTCTGTAACTTCAGGTATGGCTATTTATGATACGATGAACTATATTAAATGCGATGTTTCAACAATTTGCATAGGTATGGCAGCATCTATGGGAGCGTTTCTGTTAAGTTCTGGAGCAAAAGGAAAGCGATTTGCACTTCCAAACTCAGAAATTATGATACACCAACCACTCGGAGGTATGAGAGGTCAGACTTCTGATATAAAAATTCATGCTGATAGATTTATAGCTATTCGTGAAAATCTAAATAAAATCCTTGCAGAGAACACAGGAAGACCTATTGAAGTGATTGCAAGAGATACAGATAGAGATAACTTTATGACAGCGAGAGAAGCTGCAGAGTACGGACTTATTGATACAGTTATTGAAAAAAGATGAGGTAAAACTTAATGGCAAAATACGAATATGAAAATCCCTATTGTAGTTTTTGTGGCAAGACCCAAGATAAAGTTGCAAAGCTAATAGCAGGACCTGAGGGATTTATATGCGATGAGTGCGTTATGCTCTGCAAAAAGATTATCGATGAAGAGGTTGTTGAGCGACGCAAAAATTCAAAATTTACAGATGATAATTCAGATATAACAGTTTTAAAACCAGCCGAGCTGAAAGCAGTTCTTGATGATTATGTCATAGGGCAGGAAGATGCTAAAAAAGCTCTTTCAATAGCTGTTTACAACCATTACAAGAGAGTTTATTTTAACGACAATGATTCAATTGATCTGCAAAAGAGCAATATTTTGCTGCTAGGTCCTACTGGTGTTGGTAAAACTTTGCTTGCAAAGACGCTTGCAAGAACGCTTGGTGTTCCTTTTGCAATTGCTGATGCAACAACGCTTACAGAAGCAGGTTACGTTGGTGAGGATGTTGAGAATGTTCTCTTAAAGCTAATTCAAGCGGCAGATTATGATATTGAAAAAGCTGAGATGGGTATTATCTATATAGATGAAGTTGATAAGATAACAAGAAAGAGTGAGAATCGCTCAATAACACGTGATGTTAGCGGCGAAGGAGTTCAACAAGCGCTTCTTAAAATTATCGAAGGAACTGTTGCGAATGTTCCGCCAAGTGGTGGAAGAAAGCATCCGCACCAAGATTTTATCCAGATAGATACAACAAATATCCTATTCATCTGCGGTGGCGCATTTGAGGGTATGGAAAAGATTATCGAGAAAAGGGTTGCTTCATCAGCTATTGGTTTTGGAGCTAAAGTTCAGAGTAAAAAAGAGCTTGATGCTATGAATCTTCTGCAAAAGGTTGAGCCAATCGATCTTGTTAAATATGGCCTTATCCCTGAAATCGTTGGTCGTTTGCCGGTTATAACTTCACTTGAGGCTCTTTCAGAAGAGATGATAGTTGAGATTATAACAAAGCCGAAAGACGCGATAATCAAGCAATACAAAAGGCTTTTTGAGCTTGATGATGTTGTTATAGAGTTCTCAGATGATGCGGTATTGGAGATAGCTAAAAAAGCAGTCGAGAGAAAGACTGGCGCGCGAGGTATTCGCTCAATTATGGAAGATACTTTATCCGATATAATGTACGATGTTCCAAGTGACCATGAAATTTCACATATCGAGATAACAAAAGAAACAGTAATTGAAGGGGCAGAACCTATCTACAGGAGAGATCCTTCACGAGTTTCAAAATCACTTAGAATAAAGAGTAAACAAAACGCAAAATCTAATAAGAATTATGCTTAAATTTAAACCGCTCTTTTGAGCGGTTTAAATATTTATCTTTAAAAAAACACAGATGTGTAGTATAATATTTGTAATAATATAGTTACTGCAAAAGGATGGTGATGTAATGAGCAGTTACAGTTTTATGAATAATGCCTATCCAATGGTAGCGCTTCGTGGATTTGTAATATTTCCAACGATGGTGCTAAATTTCGATGTTGGCAGAAAAAAATCAATAGCGGCTATACGCCGTGCAATGGAAACAGATCAACTTATTTTCCTATCGGCACAAAAGGATTTGAGCATTGATAATCCAAGTGAAGATGATGTTTTTAAGGTTGGAGTAATTTCTAAAATTAATCAGATAATAAAAACTACTGACGGCGGCGTTAAGGTTATGGTTGAGGGTATTTGCAGAGCGAAAGTTGAAAGCTTTATCGCAACTGATCCTTACTTGTTAGCACAAGTTGTTGAACATCCTCTTCAAAAGGTTAAAAATATTAATAAAAATGATGCATTAATGAGAACAATCAAAATGCTGTTCGATGAATATTCTGCATTAAGTCCTCGTATGCCAAAAGATATTATCAGTAATATCCATTTGATGACAGACCCTGTGGAGATTGTTGAATTTATTGCGGGAAATCTTGTATTTAAAGCACTTAATGCTCAAAAGATACTCGAGCAATCAAACCCAACCAAAAGGCTTGAGCAGCTTGTTGTTATGATGGAGAGCGAGAACAGTATACTATCTCTTGAACAGGAGATACTTGAAAATGTTCGAGAGCAGATGGATAAAAACCAAAAAGATTATTTTTTACGTGAACAACTAAAGGTTATATCAAATGAACTCGGCGAAGGTGAAGAAGCTGAGGAAGAGTATTACAGATATAAAGAGAGTATCGAGAAACTCGGTGCGCCAAAAGAGGTAGTTGATAAGCTAAACAAAGAGGTTGAAAAGCTCGTTAAGTTGCCATATAGCTCGCAAGAAGCGGCTGTTGTTCGAAATTATATTGAAACATGCCTTGAGCTTCCATATTCTATTAAAACAAAAACGAATACGAATATTGAAAGGGCGAGAAAAACACTAAATAAAGACCATTACGGACTTGATAAAGTTAAAGATAGAGTTTTAGAGGTTTTAGCGGTTCTTACATTAAAAGAGAAGGTTGATGGACAGATTATCTGTCTTGTAGGCCCTCCTGGTGTAGGTAAAACTTCGGTTGCAAAGTCTGTAGCGAAAGCTATGGGTAGAAACTATGTTCGTATTGCGCTTGGTGGCGTTAAGGATGAGTCCGATATCAGAGGGCACAGAAAAACTTATGTTGGCTCTATGCCAGGTCGTATTATAGATGGCTTTATCAAAGCAAAAAGCAAAAATCCTCTTATCTTGCTAGATGAGATAGACAAACTCTCAAGCGACTATAAAGGGGACCCTTCATCTGCTCTTCTTGAGGTACTTGATAGTGAGCAGAATATGAACTTTAGAGATCACTATATTGAAATGCCTTTTGATGTTAGCGAAGCTTTGTTTTTAACAACTGCAAATTCATTATCATCAATTCCAGCTCCACTTCTTGATAGAATGGATGTTATAGAGCTTGGAAGTTACACAAGAGATGAAAAGTTCAATATAGCGAAAAAATATCTAATTTCAAAGCAGATGGAGAAAAACGGTATTAAAAAAGGTCTTTTAAAGATAAAAGACGATGCTATTTTTGAAATAATTGATAGATATACAAGAGAGTCTGGAGTTCGAACACTTGAGCGTGAAATTGCGAAAATTTCAAGGAAAACCGCAATGAAGATAGTTGATGAGAAGATCACAAGCTTTACAGTGACAAAAAAAGAGCTCAAAGACCTTCTAGGTAAGCCTACCTACAACGAGGACGCTAACAGCAAAAAAGATGAAGTAGGCGTTGTTAATGGACTTGCGTGGACTTCTGTCGGTGGTGAACTGCTTACTATAGAAGTGGCTACCATGCCTGGAACTGGAAAAATTGAGATAACAGGTAATCTTGGTAAAGTTATGGAAGAGAGTGCGAAAGCGGCGGTATCTTATGTTAAGTCGATTTCCGATAAATTAAAACTTCCTGAAAACTTTATATCGAAACTCGATGTTCATATCCATGCGCCAGAAGGAGCTATACCAAAAGATGGCCCTTCAGCAGGTATAACCATTACAACAGCAATAGTATCTTCACTATTAAATATCCCTGTTCGCCATAATATAGCGATGACAGGTGAAGTTACAATAAGAGGTCGCGTTCTCCCTATAGGTGGACTTAAAGAGAAGAGTATGGCAGCACATCGCTCAAAACTCGATACTGTTATAATGCCGTTTGAGAATATTAAAGACCTTGATGATATAGATCCTGCAGTTTTAAAAGATATGAAGTTTATCCCGGTTAAAAATGTTCTTGATGTAATCGTCTCGGCACTTGCTGACACTGAGATGAGTGAGCATTCTTTCCTTGAGAATGCAAAGGTGAATTTGATGGCTGAACAGCTAACAAATCCAGACTTTGCTATATCATAGAGGGCATTATGGAATTTAGCAGTATAAAATTTGAATTTGAAATATCGGCGGTGCAAAACAGCGGTCTGCCTGAAATTGACAGACCAGAAGTTGTTTTTTGCGGACGCTCGAATGTAGGTAAATCCTCGCTTATCAACAAAACTATGGGTAGGCGGGGACTTGCTCGCGTCTCGGCGACACCTGGAAAAACCGCAACTATCAACAGCTACCTTGCAAAAGAGATAAGAATAATAGACCTTCCAGGTTATGGGTATGCTAAAAAATCAAAAAAGGAAAAATCGCTATTCTCAGCTATTATAACTGAGTATCTCTTTTTGAGAGAATTTGATTTGGCAGTCGTACTAGTTGACTTAAGGCATCATGCAATGGAGATCGATGTTGCAATGATAAAACAACTTGTTGAGGGTGAAATCCCCTTTATAATATGTTTTACAAAAGCAGATAAACTCTCAGCAAAAAAAGGCGAAGAGACGATAAACTCGTTTCGAGAAAAATTGGCATATTTTGATGATATAGTTCATGTTGTAACCTCCTCTGAAAAAGGATGGGGTATAGATGAACTTCAGAATATTTTAGCTGAGATAATAGATGTATAATTATAAAAGCTTGAAATCTCCGTTTAATTCGGGGATTTTTAAGGTTTTGAAATAATAAGGTTAAAAATTTTGGAAAAGGGGTAGAAAATGTTTATTAAC
>CAYJGP010000129.1:0-5341 GCA_964369435.1 uncultured Oscillospiraceae bacterium
ATACTGCGGATGTTCAAGATATCCGTCAAAATGACTATCCTCTTCAAAACAGCTTTTATCAGCAAGTACTCCTTCAATCTGTCGAACACATGTATCAACAAATGCCATAGCTGGAATCTCGCCACCAGTTAGCACATAGTCGCCTATCGATACTTCACAATCAACAATCATATCGATAAGCCGCTGGTCAACACCCTCGTAATGTCCGCAGAGGATGAAGATATTCTCTTTCGTTATGGTATCGCTAATTATCTCTTGATTTAAAAGCTTGCCTTGCGGCGACATATAATATACAAATGGTTTTGTACCAATCTCTGCTAAAACACTCTCATAACAGCGATAAATGGGCTCTGCGCTCATAACCATGCCCTTCCCTCCGCCGTACGGTGTATCATCGACATGTCGATGCTTGTTGTCACTATAGTCCCGAATATTGTGGCAATGAAGCTCAAACAAACCAGCAGCAAGTGCTCGGCCGGTTATACTTGACTTCAAGACTGTCTCTATCATTTCAGGGAAAAGGGTTGCTATATCAATTCTCATCGTTTAAAAGCCCTTCTATCGGTCTTATGTAGACTGTTTTTTCAGCTAGTGAAATCTTTGGAACAATATCGAAAACAGCAGGGATAAGATATTCTTTTTTACCGCCTTTTACATGGTAGATATCGTTTGCCGGATTTTGTATTACATCGAAAATCTCGCCATACTTCTCACCGCTATCTATATCAACAACAAAAAGGCCTATCAAATCCTCTATAAAAAATTCATCTTGGCCTATTTTTATCTCCGATTTATCAATATATATCTTTTTACCGACAAGCTTTGTTGCATCTTCTGTGCTATCAATAGAGCAAAGCTTTAATATTGCCTGGGTTTTCTTAAATTTCAGCCCTTCGACAGTATATAAGTCGTTATTAATTTTTATCTCTTTTATCCCTTCGAAAACCTCTGGGCTATTTGCAAATACATTTGTCCTAATCTCGCCGTTCAATCCGTGGGCCGCAACTATCTCTGCTGCAAGTATGTAGTTTATCATAATCGCTCCATTTTCTAATCCAAATATTTTATATGTAAGTGAACATTATATTCATTCGATATATATTCACTGCTATCTATTACTTATTGCACAAACTACAAATAATATAGGGGTTGATATCTGCATCAAACTCAATTAGTTTTAACCTATCGAGTCGATGTAGGCATCGACCCCTACATTTGAAGTATATTCAGTTAGTCTATATTATTACAGACCTTTTAAATTAGCTATTCTATTTCAACAGCTACTTTTTTACCTTCACGATTAGCTGCAGCTCTCATAACTACACGAATAGCTTTCGCAATGCGACCTTGTTTACCTATAACTCTACCCATATCATTAGGTCCTACTGTTAGGTGGAAAACGATCACTCCTTCTTCGTTTACCTCATCTTCTGAAATAGTTATAGATGTTTTATCCTCAACAAGTCCCAATACTATTGAATTTAAAAGTTCTTTCATAAATTACCTCCGTTTTTTGTGCTTCCTTATTGTGCTTTTTTGATCAGTCTTTTTACAGTCTCTGTTGGTTGTGCTCCATTTTTTATCCAGTTGTCAACTTTTTCCATATCAAGCTTTACAACTACAGGATCTTTTGTTGGATCATAGTATCCGATTTCCTCGATAAATCTGCCATCTCTTGGATATCTTGAATCAGCAACTACAACACGATAGAAAGGAGCTTTTTTAGCACCCAATCTGCGAAGTCTTATTTTAACAGCCATTATGTCACCTCCTATTAATTATTTTAGGCAATTTCAAACGAGTTTGCAGTGAATTCTAATAATCATAAAATCCGTTTACGCTAATATTTAAATCAGAAAGATTTATAAAAAGCTATGTAATAAACAGTTTTTTCTATTATCCTTTATATATTCGCTCTCACTACAAATTTTCTACCTATCTATATTATACCCTTTTGGGGTTATAATCATTTAAAATGGCATTCCTGGAATTTTAAACCCTCTGCCTTTGGTCTTTTTAAAGCTCTTCATCATCTTTTGCATCTGCTCAAACTGCTTTAAAAGTTTATTAACATCCTGCACCTCAGTGCCGCTTCCTGCAGCTATACGTCGCTTTCTTGATGGATTTATAACTTTTGGCTTTTCTCTCTCTTTTGTTGTCATCGAATGGATAATAGCCTGTGTTTTCTTTATTCCAGCCTGTTCATTTCCAGTTGTTTTAACCTTGCTACCACCTGGTATCATCGATAATATTTGATCAAGGCTACCCATTTTATTTATCGACTCAAGCTGTACTAACATATCATTTAAGTCAAACTTATTCTCATTAAACTTACGCTCAAGTTCTTTTGTTTCTTTCTCATCAAAAGTCTGCTGTGCTTTCTCAATAAACGACAGTACATCGCCCATGCCGAGTATACGACTTGACATTCTATCTGGATAGAAAACTTCAAGGTCTTCTATCTTTTCGCCAACACCTGCAAACTTTATAGGCCTCCCTGTAACCGCTCTTACCGAAATAGCGGCACCACCTCTTGTATCACCATCGAGCTTTGTGAGTATTACACCTGAAATCTCAATCGCATTATTAAAAGCATCAGCTGCATTAACAGCATCCTGACCTGTCATAGAGTCGATTACAAGCAGTGTTTCGTGCGGCTGTACAACTTCTTTAATCGAGAGAAGCTCCTGCATTAGACCTTCGTCAATATGCAGACGTCCAGCAGTATCGAAAATTACAACATCATGTCCGTAATCTTTTGCATAGGCAAGACCATTTTTCGCTATCTGCACAGGATCGCCCTGGCCCTCGTCGTAAACTTTCGCTCCAGCGCGCTCACCCATAACTTTTAGCTGATCAATCGCTGCAGGACGATAAACATCACACGCAACAAGAAGCGGTCGATGTCCACGACCCTTTAGCATATGCGAGAGTTTTGCCGCATGAGTTGTTTTACCACTACCCTGAAGACCACACATTAATATTATTCCAGGTGGTTTTGATGGGATATAAAGGCCCGCATTCTCGCCGCCCATAAGTTCAGTTAGTTTTTCATCAACTATTTTTATAACCTGCTGAGCTGGCGTTAAGCTCTCCATAACCCTCTCGCCAACACAAGCCTCCGTCACATCCGCTATAAACTGCTTTGCTACTTTGAAGTTTACATCAGCTTCAAGTAGTGCAAGACGAACTTCACGCATAACGGTTTTAACATCGTTTTCATTTAACTTTCCCTTGTTTTTAAGACCTTTAAAAACAGCTGAAAGTCTTCCAGTTAATCCTTCAAATGCCATTTAGTAATTCTCCCTTAGAAATTATCTTCAAGTTCTTCAACCAAATCTTTAATCCTGCTTGTCCAATCTTTTATCTGCGGTGCACTTACATATTTTGAGTTGTAGTTTTCAATATGTTCGATATTATCTGCAATCTCAAGAATGATTTTCTTGCTTCTCTGAAACTTAGATACAAGCTCTAGCTTTTCCTCAAGCTCGGTCATTGTTATCTCGCTTCTTTTAATAAAATCGCGAACACCTTGTCTTGTTATACCGCTATTTTGCGCTATTTCACCAAGCGACATATCCTCATTATAATAGAGATCGACCACATCTCTTTGTTTTTCGGTCAGAACCTCGCCATATATATCAAGTAACATTGCCATTTCGATATTTTTTTCCAAATGACATCATCCTTTCGACTAATTTTGTAAAGCTCATTTACTTTACAAGTATATTACCACAAAATTCTTATTTTGTCAATATGCATAAATATTTTTTTAAAAAAAGATATATTGTCCAAATAGTAAAACTTTGCTATAATCTTTTTGAGGTGATTATATGGCTATATATAATAGTGCACTTGAAACAGTTGGCAAAACTCCGCTTATAGAGCTTTGCAAATTAAAAGAAGAGTTTTCGCTAAATGCAAATATCTATGCAAAGGTTGAATTTTTCAATCCATCTGGATCTGTCAAAGACAGAGCGGCTCTAAACATGTTAAACACTGCGTTTGAGCAAGGTATAATAGATAAAACATCAATTGTAATTGAACCGACAAGCGGTAACACAGGAATAGGGCTTGCTATGGCATGCGCTTACCATTCAATCCGCTCTATTTTCACAATGCCATCTTCAATGTCCAAAGAGAGGATATCACTCTTTTTAGCTTATGGAGCCGAAGTTGTACTAACAGAGCCCGCAGAAGGGATGAACGGTGCTATTAAAAAAGCAAACGAGCTTGCTTGTAAATATGAGAATTCATTTATCCCATCACAGTTTGAAAATATGGCTAATGCAGCAGCACATAAGCAATCCACAGGCCCTGAAATATATGCTGACCTTGGCGATGATATACAGGTGTTTGTTGCTACAATTGGGACAGGCGGAACGCTATCTGGGTGCAGTGAGTTTCTTAAAGGTAAAATACCAAGCATTATAACCGTTGGCGTAGAGCCTGCAGAGTCACCACTTATAACAGAAGGGCGAGCAGCAGCCCATAAAATTCAGGGTATTGGCGCTAACTTTATCCCAAAAAACTACAACCCAAATGTTGTGGACAGGATTTTGACCGCTGATTTTGAGAGTGCAAAAAAATATGCGAATTTCCTTGCTAAAAAAGAAGGACTACTCTGCGGAATCTCTTCAGGTGCTGCCATTACAGCAGCAATAGAGCTTGCGAAGTCAATCGAGTTTTTCAGCAAAAACATTGTAGTTATCCTGCCAGATAGCGGTAGTCGTTATCTCTCAACGGGGTTATTTGACTATGAATAAGTATCTTCTAAAAGCAAAAAGCATAGCTATTGCTTTACTACTTGGAGCTATCATAATCCCACTCGGACTCAATCTTTACAGTTTTATGGTAATGGCATTTAACGATGGCGATGCTATGCCGCTTTATTTCACCCCCTATTACCTGACAAGAAGCTATCAAAACACAGATGAGGTTGATGCTATAGTTCGTTATATGGAGTACAGAGGGTTTGTCCTCGATGATACACTAGATGGTATAATGTATTTCAGCCATACTGATGGGCGCCGAGAAACGGTCGATACCGATAAACTTATAAACCTATTTACCGAGGATAGTAAGCTTTTGATAAGCGTCGAGGAATAATTTTCCAGTATTTTTTTGAATATAAATATTTATATCGGGTATTATAATAACATCAGCTTCAAACACAAGTCTGATAGCTGATAAAAAAGCTTTTCTCTCAAACGAGCGGAAGGCAATAAATGAGGCCTTCGCAGTGAGAGAAGATTTTTTAAATCGATATACAATCTGTGAAAGCCTCTTTGTTTTTTTAAGTTTAAAAAATATAAAAGGAGCACAAATATCTTACTACCCA
>CAYJGP010000130.1:0-5327 GCA_964369435.1 uncultured Oscillospiraceae bacterium
GAATTACCGCTCCGTCAATATTTGTAAATATGTTTTCTCTCATCTCTTTGACACTGAGTGTCGTAATTACGGTGTTGTTTGGAACGTTTACTATAAATGCACCCTGCTGTCCTATAATGACAATTTCACGGGCTCCCTTATCACGTGCTTTCTGCACTGCATCGGATATACCGCTAAGGGTAGTATCATCTACCTCTACATTCCTATCATTGATTCTGCTTACAGCATGTTTTGAAAATTTAACTTCACTGCTATCTAGTTTTTCGGCAAGTGCCGCTGCGAAGTCGCCGCTTTGTGGTTTTGTTTGCAGTGCCGTCTCATGCTGGAGTCGTAACTTTTGAAGTGAGGAGAGATTTAAGTTATTAACTGACATAAATACCTCCTTTTTCCTGTTGGCTCCCTCTTTGGTCGCCATATTTTGATGATTCTAACCTAAGCGATAAAATTTATCTTCACAAGATAAATTCATTTAAGCCGCCAAATATTTCATATCTTCATCAAAATTTTGTCTTATAATTTCCCTTGTTTTCCATTAATCCCAAAAAGGTTATGGTGTTGTTGTGTCGTTTTCTGTATCTGTTTCACCTTCAGTACCATCGCCAAATAAATCCTCTAGTGCATCTTCTGGAATTTCACCAACTGTCATAATTTGACTTATGGTATAAGCTTTACCGTCGATAAATATATAGGGCTGGTCTCCCATTAAAACACCAGTTACAACGCCTGTTGTCTCTTCACCTGTCGCATAGCCAAAAGCATCAACTTCCGCTACTGTTACAGATTTTCCGACCATCGATGTTGAATAGGAGATAGTGTTTATCTGGCTCATCTGCATAATAGCATCTTCCATAGATGTTAGTGCTGTTATCATCTGAGTTTGCACCATCTGCGCCATCATTTCACTTGTATCCATCGGATTATCAGCATCTTGGTATTTTAACTGAGCTGCAAGCAGTGCATAGAAATCATCTATCGTAAGCTCACCTGAACTTGTGTCCCTGTTTACTGCGGTTGATGAATATGGGTTTTCAATCGCGCTACCGCCGTAATATGTGCTTCCTCCCGTTATCGGATCCATAGTATCCTCCTAAAGTGTTTGTAGTCCGAGTCGCAGCTGCTGCAAAAAGTCGTTTTGCTCCGCATACTCACTCTTCTCATTTTGTTGTTTCTCCGGACTTCTGTTTTCGCTCTGGTTATTCTGGTTTTGGCTGTTTTGTTGTTCAAGATAATCAGCTGCTTTGCTCTCAACAACAACCTGAGTTTCGCTACCGAGCTTATTCTCGACTATTACCGCTAAATCAGTTGCGCTTTTCGATAGTAGAGCTAGTGTTTCACTCTCTTTACATATAATAGAAATTACTGCTTCGCCTGCTTGCATTGTCGCTTTGATAGTGATTTCACCAAGTTCTCGTGGAGCAAGGTTCACTTCAAATTCTGTTTTGCCAGCATTAAGTTTTTCTAAAATATAGTCACCGAGATCTTCTACTGGAACAGCTTCTTCGATATAGGCTGTTTGCATCGGCGCTTCTACTTTTGCTGTGGAAACTACTCCACTCCCAGCGGTAGTATCAACTGTTATCGGCATAATGTTCTCGGTTTCGCTCTCGCTCTTTTTGCCATTTGTATTTGCTGTTTGCATTCCAGTGAGTGCTGTTGATTCAATACCTGCTAAAGGCAAATTCTCTGCTGTCTTTTGCTCTTCACCGCTCCAAAGAATCTCTGGTATTCCAACACCTTCTCCTGATATCGGCTGTACATCTTCCGCTTCTGGTTGATAAACGGTATCATACTTGACTTCACCCATAGTGACTCTCATCATTTTACCATTCACTTCAAACTCTTTTAAAAGCTGCATCCCCGGTATCCCTGCCATCGCCGACATCGCTCCACCCTCTTCGGTTAGCTGCTTTTCTTTGAGCTTTCCCGAAAAAGCTTCTTTAAAATCTCCCTTTTCGGTTGATTTTGAATTAGTTCGATTTCCGCTATAACCTGTATCGATCGGCGATCTTGTTGCTACAAATTCTGTCATCATCTGCATAAATACACCTCCTTTTTATTAGATTTGTCTGCAAAGCTTTCACCTTCCAAACCACAAATGCTTTATAATCGCAAAAGCCCTTGTGGTATGGCCTTTTCTTAAAAGGACAAACACATCTCTATTAGTGACATAATCTGCAACAATTTTCGACCCACTCTGTATTGTACCTCATTTAACTACCATTTTTCAAGTATCTAAACGATATATTTCCTGCTTCTATTTGAGACAAATTCTTCTATAAAAGCTTCTTCTGCTTTGCTTACCTCTTTGTTATACTCTTCAATTCGTTTATCTTTTATATTCTCTATAGAGCTTCGCTCAACTTTTGCCTCAAGTAGCTCTGCTAGTTTTTTCTCTTCGAGGATTTTTAGGTGGGCAAGTTTTTTATTTTCAGCCTCTATTCTCGTCCGAAGCATTGATATATAGCCTTCGCACATCTGAATTTTCGAGAGATCAAATCCCAAGCTTTTCTCTTCCTCAATAGCTATGAGCGTTTCATTAACTGTATCTTCAAGCGAATTTATCAGCTTCTCTTGCTCTAAAACCCTCTTTGAAATTTCTGCATATTCCCCTTTGAGATTGTCCTCAATTTGGATTTTGTAGCTTAAAACCTTTTCGAGCGAAAACTTAAACTTCTTCAAAGCACTCACCTTTTATTCTATTGAGCTATTAAGCTCTTTTATGATTTCTTCTGCCGTTAAATCCTCTTCAATTTGCTGTTTTAAGAATGCGTTTATCTTATCTATCTTGGTCATAGCTTCATCAAGACGCTTATTGCTACCTTCTTTATATGCACCTATTGAAATAAGGTCTTCATTCTGTTCATATATACTCAAATAGTCCCGAAGTTTCGATGATGCTAATTTATGCTCTTCATCTGCGATATTTACCATAAGCCTCGATATGCTTTGCGAGACATCAATAGCTGGAAAATGGTTTCTATTCGCAAGCTTTCGACTTAGAATTATATGTCCATCAAGTATTCCTCGAACGGTATCGGAGACTGGTTCGTTTGTATCGTCACCTTCAACTAGAACTGTGTATATCCCTGTTATCGAGCCACGCTCAAAGTTTCCGCTTCTCTCAAGAAGTCTTGGGAACTCTGCATATATCGATGGTGTATATCCTCGTGCAACAGGTGGTTCACCAGTCGCAAGCCCTATCTCACGTTGAGCCATCGCAAACCTTGTTAGTGAATCCATCATCAGAAGTACATCTTTGCCTTGATCTTTAAAGTATTCTGCTATTGTTGTTGCAACAAGTGGGCATTTCTGCCGAAGCATCGCTGGCTGGTCACTGGTTGCGACTACAAGGATAGATTTTTTCATACCTTCAGGTCCGAGATCTTTCTCAACAAACTCCCTAACCTCTCGACCACGCTCTCCTACAAGCGCTATTACATTTATATCTGCATCGACATTGCGAGCTATCATTCCAAGAAGCGTACTTTTACCAACACCGCTTCCTGCAAATATACCTATCCTCTGCCCTTTCCCTATTGTGTTAACTCCGTCAATTGCCTTGACACCGAGGTGAAGTTTTTCGGTTATCGGCGGTCTCTCAAGCGGATTTATCTGCGGATTTTCAACAAAATAGTGTCTGCTACTTGTGAAATCGCCAAGGCCGTCGATAGGGTTTCCCAGAGCATCTATAATTCTGCCTTTTAAAAACTGACCTACAGGGATTTTAAGGCGTTTTTTTGTGTTTCTCACAAATGAGTCGGTACCTATTCCAGGAGTGCTCTCATAAGCCATGAGTTTTACCTTATCACCCTCGAATCCAACAACTTCCGCTGGTATCTGCTTTTTCTGTTCTTCATTGTAGATAAGAACGATATCGCCGATATTTGCCCCACCGCCACTCGCAACCATAGAGATGCCGGTAACATTTTCAATTTTTCCGATATGGCTTACCGTATCGGCATTTTTTATCAACGACGGCATCGACTTTAGCATAAATTACTCCCAATTTTAAGGTTATGCGGTTTTAATATCTGTCAGCGGCTTTTCATTTCCACAACTTAAAGTTTTTTAAACTCCGCAACTATTTGCATTTCATTTCTATTGATATTCCTTTTTATCAGCTATCTGTCGCCGCCCCGCCCGCAATAGCGATTTAAAAATCGCTCACAGCACCATCTGCTGTGCAAAACGCATTTTGCGTTTTTTGCGGGCGGCGCCGCTTCCATTTATATAAATAATCCAAAAGACTTATCTATTAGTTTTTACGCAGTTGTCAACTTATATAGTAAAAGCTGCTTTAAAATTATAGCCTTGCATTGTTTAGTATCTCTTTGATGTTCTCAAGTTGAGTTTTGATGCTGATATCGAGAATTCCCTCTGGTGTTTCAACTATGCATGTTCCAGGCTCATCCTCATCTATAATCACTATCTTCACACTGTGAGCTAAATGGCTAAGTGATTTTAAAAACTCAGTATCACCTTGAATTTCACTTCCAACACCATCTCCGCCAATATATATTTTCGCCCAACCAACCTTTTTCATCTTCTCTGTTGCTTTTATTATCATCCGCTCGATTACCTGAGCTGATGAGCGAAGCGAAGTTTGAACTATCTTCTCGCCTATTGCAAGAGCGATTTCTTTAAGATCGTCGATATAGTATTCAAGCATCTTCTCACGCTCATCGGAAAAGGATTTTATATCTACCGCAACCTCTGCAGAAAGCCGCTCACACTCTTTGCGAAGCTTCTCATCAATCTCTTTCTCCGCCTTTTGAATTCCATCGGAGTAGCCTTGCTTAAAGCCCTCTTCTAGCCCTTGTTTTATCCCCTCTTGACGAGCAGACTCCAAAATATCTTGAGCTGAAATTCTAGCGTTATCTTTTATCTCTTCCGCTGCTCTAAGTGCCGATTCTATTATATCATCTTCATTTAAAACTTTATCACCAGCTAGATTTTCATCATCATTGCCAATATCATCTTTATCTTCGCTATCCACTGGTAGAGTTTCTAGAAAATCCATAAACTGCTGATAGTTTTTTATATTTTTTTCGTTCTGGTTCTCACCTTTGATGACCTTATACAATTACATCATCCCCACCTTTACCGAGAACGATTTCGCCTGTCTCCTCAAGACGTCTGATAATACCAACAATCCTCTGTTGAGCTTCTTCAACGTCACGAAGACGCAAGTTGAAGGTAACCTCGAGATCGCTCTTTATCGTCTCTGCCATACGAGTAGACATATTTGAATAGAAAGCATTGAGAATTTCTTCGTTTGCATTTTTGAGCGAGTATACAACATCCTTGGTATCGCAATCGCGGATAAA
>CAYJGP010000131.1:0-5222 GCA_964369435.1 uncultured Oscillospiraceae bacterium
ACTATTGGTTTTGCCATTTTATATCTCCTTTAATTTTAAGAGAAAATCTCTTCCTGTAACCTCATTAAACAGAACTTTTGCTCCAAGAGCTTTTTCCATATCATTTGGTGTTATGTCATCTAAAAATATCTTATCGTTTGAAAGGGTATCTACTGGGAGTAACAGCCGATTTGAGAGCATCTTACCCTTTACCTGCTGGATTATATCGCAGCCACAAAGAAGCCCTGTAACCGATACTCCACCACCAAATACTCTGTTTTCAATAACATGTACTCTGTAACTTAGGTTTTTCCAAATCTTTGTTATATCTTCCATTATACCACAGATATAGTCACCTGTGATAGTCCCAGTAGCAATATCTATTGAAATTTTTTCGCAGGGCGGCTCTATATCATCTATTTCATAAAAAATACTCTCGTAGAACTCTCGCATCATTCCAACGCCGTTATCAAGTTGCGGATAGCCATCATAGCTCTCTTCAGATGGAATTGGCAACTCTGCTTTTATATAAAACTCATCTGCTAAGTAGCAAAACGATATGCCATCTCTATCTCGAAACTCTTTTGTGAGTGCGTTAATATCATTAATAGTCCGTAAAGCCACCTCTTTATCAACTGGCCTAATCTCACAAAGACCCTCTCTGTGACCTGAAAGCCCTACAGGCACTATGCAAAGCGATGAAAATGCCGGATAGTAACTGTAAAGCTCTTTCACTGTACTTATCAATTCATCCTCATCGTTAAATCCAGGACATAGCACAATCTGGCCGTTAATTGAAACTTTGTTTTCTGCAAAATACTTGACTAATTCAAGGCTCTCGCCTGCTTTTTTACTACCCATCATTTTACTGCGGAGCTCTTTGTTCGTTGTATGAACAGAAATATTTATCGGTGAGATTTTCATTTTGACTATCCGCTCTGCTTCTTCTCTGCTCATATTAGTGAGCGTTACATAGTTTCCGAAGAGATATGATAATCTTGAGTCGTCATCTTTAAAATAGAGGGGTTTACGAAGCCCTTTTGGCAACTGGTCAATAAAGCAGAATACACAGTTGTTATGGCATCTTCTATGCCCATCCATTAGAAAGCTCTGAAACTGAAGTCCGATATCTTGATACCGCTCTTTTTTAACTTGTTTTTCTAAAACTTTACCATCTCTTTCAATTTTAAGTAAAACACGCTCTTCGGACATATAAAATTGGTAATCGAAATAATCAACAATCTCATTGTTATCTACTGATACTAAAATATCGCCTTTTTGTATCCCTATATTCAGAGCTATGCTGTTTTTATCAACATCTACAATAGTTACCGACATAATTCCCCCTCCTTTTCTCAAAAAAATAAAGAAGGGATACTCCCTCCTTTACTTAAAACTTCTTATTCTGCGTCAACTTTAATAACTTCTCTGCCCTTGTAGTATCCGCAACTCATGCAAACTTTGTGAGGAGATTTTAGTTTACCACACTGTGTACATGTGCTGAAAGCTGGAGCGTCTAGTTTCCAAACGCTTGATCTTCTTTTGTCTCTTCTTGATTTAGATAGTTTACTTCTTGGTACTGCCATTTTATTTTACACCCCTTAATATTATCAAATTATTCTTCCAAAAGCTGTTTTAAAACATCAAATCTTGAGTCTGTATGTTTTTCTTCGCAGCTACATCCACTAGATTTTTTGTTTCCGCAAACGCTACAAAGTCCACTACAGTCATCCTTACAAACCACTTTAGATGGAAAATATAGCAACATTTCGTCGGTAAACAGCCTGTCTAAGTCTACTTCTCGGGTTTCTGTCACATAATAGTCGTCCAAAGTGTCATCCTGTTCATCTTCTTCGAAAATCAAAGTTTTCAATACAGGCACTGTAAGGGTTAGTGTCACTGGTTCTAGGCATCTATCACAACTACTTGCCAGTTCGCAGTTGATTGTAGCGCTTAAAACTACCCTACCTTCAATATTCTCAACGGTAGCGCTGACTTCTATAATGTTTTTATCTCCCGCATAGAGGTTATTGTATCTCTTCGGGTTAAAAGAGTAGTTGCAATTGACGGGCGCTTTTTGCCCCGCAAAAAACTCTCTTAGATCGATGATCATAAATTCACCTCATATCGTACCTAAATATTATAATATCTGAGCGGTATAATGTCAATAATTATTTTTAAAAAATATTGCAAAAACAAAAGCTTTATAAAGATGCCGAAAGAATACTCTCTCGGCATCTCTATTATTACTTATTCATATATTTTATAATATTCTCTGGAAGGTTCTGCTCATCCTCCGAAACGGTGAATATAACTGAAACTTCCTCTTTATTTGATAGCACTTCCATCTTATCTAAAAACGCACCGAGAGCTTCGTAGTCTCTGCCACCTATTCTAAGAATAGCATCGGTGTAAATCGCTTCAATGTCGTAGTTTCCGGCCATCATACCGGACATAAAGCCATACATTCTATCATAGCTGTCAATTGAGTAGTTGTCGACATCGACAAGTCTTACATCATGTGGGAGGGTGAATGTTAAAACTGAACACTTTTCAATGCAAACGATATTGCCTTTTGCGGTTTTCAAGTTCCCCTCAATTAGCTCTACCATCTTCTTTGTTTTACCACTACCTCTGCGACCGGTGATTATTTTGACCATTTTAAACTCCTCCTTTATTTTTCACTCCACTCTAAAAACCATATTTATTTGAGTTTTAAAAGCAACTCTGCTTGTAAATCCTCAAATCCCGGTTTTCCAAGTAGTGCGAACATATTCCTCTTATAACTTTCAACTCCTGGCTGATCGAATGGGTTTACCGATAAGATATATCCAGAAATTGCACAAGCCTTCATATAGAAGTAGAAGAGATAACCAAGACTATACTCTGAAAAATCATCTAGCTCGATTATTATATTTGGAACTCTTCCCTCTTCTGTGTGGGCAACTATAGTGCCTTCCATTGCTTTTCTGTTAACATGTGACATCTTCATTCCTGATAAAAAATTAAGACCGTCACCATTTAGTTCATCATGTAGAATTTCTATATCGCTTTTAGGTTTCTTTATATCTAAAACCGTTTCAAACATTATACGGCTACCATCTTGGATAAACTGACCTAGCGAGTGAAGATCTGTTGAAAAGTTTGCAGATACCGGGAACAATCCTTTACAATCTTTACCTTCGCTCTCACCATATAGCTGTTTAAACCATTCAGATAACATCTTACAAGCTGGTTCATACGAAACCATCATCTCTAGCGAGAAACCTTTGCGAAGAAGAATATTTCGAACTGCCGCATATTTGTAGCAGGCATTTTTTTCAATATCACATTCGCTAAAATCCGCATATGCTGCCGCCGCACCATTCATAAGTGCTGCTATATCGCACCCTGCAACCGCTATCGGTAGAAGTCCCACCGCGGTAAGTACTGAAAATCTGCCGCCTACATCATCTTCGATAACATAGGTTTCATATCCCTCTTTATCAGATAATTCTTTTAGTGTTCCTCTTGCTTTATCGGTTGTAGCAAATATTCTCTCGCGTGCTTTCTCTTTACCATATTTCTTTTCCATAAATGCTTTGAAATATCTAAAAGCTACAGCAGGCTCTGTTGTTGTGCCCGATTTTGATATAACATTTACCGAAACATCTTTGCCTTCTATTAATTTTAAAATATCGTTGAAGTAATCTCCACTTATGTTGTTACCGACAAAATATATGTCAGGTGTATCTTTCTTTAAATTGTTATAGAAAGGAGATTTTAAAAATTCTAGTGCCGCAGCTGCTCCAAGATAACTTCCACCAATACCTATAACAATAAGTACATCGCTATTCCCTTGAATTTTTTTTGCTGCCGCCTCTATTCTTGCAAACTCCTCTTTATCATAATTTAGCGGTAAATCAAGCCACCCTAAAAAATCATTTCCCGGGCCATCTTTTGCTACAAGCAGATTATGCGCTGTTTTTATTTGCGGTTTAATCGCTTCAAACTCTTTTTCGCCAATGAATTGCTCTGTATGTTTAAGATTAAGTGCTATCGCCATATCTTTCCTCCGTCCGTTATTTTTAGAGTAATATCCAGTAGTAAAAGCTTATACCTATCACTGGATAATTTTTCATACTATATTCACTCTTTTTATATAACTAATATTAATATTTATATGCAGTTATGTCAATGAATTAATTGTAAACATATCAAAGTTTGTTACTCTTTTACAAAATTTAACCGAGTTTATCGGTGTAACTGGCAAGTAACTTTACAAAAGCATCGAAAAAAGACATCTCTTTGACATCTTCGGTGACCAATATGTCAACTTTCAACATAGTCTCGCCACCGCTTTCGTAGATTATCTCTCCAGCCTTATCCCCAACAGACACCGGCGCTTCTAGTGACTGCTCCATAACAATTCTATAAGTTAGGTTCTCTTTCTCGCTTTTCTCCATTAAGATGCTGTTCTCATCTGAATACTCAACCATAGCAGACGGCAAAACCCCACCCGAAACAGGAACAGTCAGTATGTTTTCTTCAACTTTATGGATAACATTGCAATAATTTGCAAACCCAAAATCCAAAATAGATGTCGATGCTGCAAAGCGAATATCGCTACTGTTTGCACCGAGCACTACCGAGATAAGATGTAAATCCTCACGCAGAGCAGTTGCCGCAAGACAGCTTCCAGCCCCATCGGTCGTTCCTGTTTTAAGACCTGTTGCTCCGTCATAAAATCTTATCATCTTGTTTGTATTGACAAGTTGCGTTTCACCGCCTCTTAGCGAATCCATCCAAATTGTTGTATACTGCATTACCACATCGTGCTGTATAAGCTCTCTTGACATAAGTGCTATATCATAAGCGGTGCTCAGATGTCCATCTTCATCAAGTCCTGCTGAATTCATAAATGTGGTGTTCACCATCCCAAGCTCTTTTGCCTTTTCATTCATCAGAGCAACAAAAGCCTCTTCGCTCCCAGCCACAAGCTCCGCTAGTGCTACCGTTGCATCATTTGCAGAAGCAACAGTTACCGCTTTTAACAGCTCATCTACCGTCATAAGCTCGCCAACTTCAAGCCAAATCTGACTTCCACCCATATTCATCGCATTTATCGATACCGGTACTGTATCATCAAGTGCTATTTCACCGCTATCGATAGCCTCTGCAATAAGTATAAGCGACATTACTTTTGTAATAGATGCCGGCGGAAACTGTTCATGTTCATTTTGTGCAAACAAAACTTGACCTGT
>CAYJGP010000132.1:0-2291 GCA_964369435.1 uncultured Oscillospiraceae bacterium
CCGCTTTTTCAGTGCAAAAACACCTATATTTTTTAACGAGGTATCCTCCCCGTCCTTGCCTTATGAGCAAAGCCGCTCCAAAGTGAGTTAAACTTATCTTTCACACCCTCTTCCACCAACCGAGAGCTCTCTATGCTGAAATAATAAAGTTCATTTCTTTTTCATCGCGTTTTTTCTATGTAAATAAAATATCAGATAAATTATAAGTTGTCAATACTTTTTTTGTTTTTTATAAAACTTAAAAAATCATTTAAAGGCAGAGGAGGGGAGAAATAGTATCCTTGATACAGCTCAACAAAACAATCTTTCATAAATGCAAACTGCTCAGCAGTCTCGATTCCTTCAACAATAACAAGCTTGTTTATAGCCCGTATTCCTTTTAAAAAGTTGCAGAAAAACTGTTTGTTTTCCTCTCTTTTAAGTACTTCCAAAACGAGACTTCTATCGACTTTTAATATATCAAAAGGTATCCGCAATAGAAGACTCAAATTTGAATACTCAACACCAAAATCATCTACTTCAAGTTTAAAACCGAGCTTTTGGAGCTGGTTTATAACATCATTTATTTTGTGGTGGTTTGAAATTAAAGTGCGTTCAGTTATCTCAATTTTAATCCTTTTTGGCAAGATGTTGTTGTCGGTAAGGATTTTCTCAATCCTCTCAACTACATCACTTTGCAGAAATTGGATATATGGAAAGTTTATAGAGACTGATCTAACCGAAATATCGCTCTCTCTATCCATAGCTGCTAAATCTATACATACTCTCTCAAGAATAAGATAGGTTAAATCAACAATAAGACCTGTTTCCTCAGCAATGCCGATAAACGAATTTGGTGGGATAATGCTGTTGTCTTCTCCCCTTAATCGAACAAGTGCTTCAGCACCGATATAACTATCGCTAACGGCTGAATAAATCGGTTGATAGTAAACGATTATATCTTTATTTTCAATACATTTTTTTATATGTGCTTGCATATCAAGCTTTGCTGCCATCTTCTCACGAATGCTCACATCATATATAAAGATGTCATCGTCGTTGCTGTTTTTAGCGGTGGAGATAGAGTAATCGGCGGCGGAGATAATGGAATTTACATCATCACCAAACGAAGGGTAATCAACTCTTGCATACACCATGTTCAAAGTTGAGGTTATCTCCTCAAAGTGAAACGGTGCTAAAAACATCTCGACTGCTTTTTTGATATCTTGCTCAACATCTGACTGTTTTCTAGTTGTAGTAACTGCAAATTCATCGCCTTTATAGCGAAAAACATTCTCACGGTCAAAAATTTTCAAAAGATTTGCGGAGATTTCTTCAAGAACAAAGTCTCCAAACTGAAGTCCGATCCGCTCATTTATATTTTTAAATTCACGAAGACTAAATATGTAAAGCGAAAAATTAGAATTAGATTTGATTTTATGCTGCATCTTACTAATTAAAACATCTCTGTTTAGAAGTCCTGTCCGCTTATCAATATCTTTGTTTGAGTTTTGGATATTTAGGTGAATTGTAACTGCTATTATCATATTTGCAGTTCCAAGAAGCATAAGGTTTGTGAAGATAAACTGAAAGAGCACAAGACATAGAGATATTGTGATAGTTACCATAAGTACCAAAACGTTGCGCTTACCTATCACCTTATGGCATTTAAATAGTGTATAGACAATAAATACAAAATAGCCAACACCTACAAGGTAGGGACTTTGGTAGAATAGCTCTCTGCTGTATCCGTTTTCTTCTGTGAGTGAGTAGATGTGTCTGAAAATGAAATTCGAAAGCACAAAACCAAAATATAAAAGATATGGAACCCAGTATTTTGCCCAGTTTGAAATCTTACTGCTTTGTGATGTTTTGAAATAGAGTAGACACTGCGCATAACGCAGACAAAGCACATAGGGTAGAGGGAGTGCTAGAAAGTAGATAAAAGTAATTATATCAACTAATTGGATGGGGAGATACTCTAAATATAAAAGTGTATATGTAGATAATAAGGTAAATGCAATTGAAATAAAGACAGAGAAATATGTGGAGCGCGCCACTCTCTGCCTAATATAAACATTATTGCTGTCAACATAAACATTTACAATCAAAACGATTGAAAATATTAAAGCTGCCCACTCTGCAATTGTTATCCAGCTATACATAATAAACCTCAAAATAATATATGAATACATTAAAATTATACTACTTTAAAAAGATAAAATCAAATGAAATTTACGAAAAATTTCATTTGATTTTAGTTAATCGTTTAAGTTATAAACTGATGAAATTAGTGGCAGATAGCGCCCTTG
>CAYJGP010000132.1:2301-3750 GCA_964369435.1 uncultured Oscillospiraceae bacterium
TGACTCCTCTTCGCTATGGGTGATAATTAATACTGTTTTTCCTTTTGTGTGGTTTAGCACAGCCTTAACAACAACGCTTTTTGTCTCTTCATCAAGCCCTTTAAAAGGCTCATCTAAAATGACAAAATCACTGTCTGATAGTATAGCTCGTGCTATCGAAACTCTTCTTTTCTCTCCTCCAGACATCGCGCACACTATGCTCTGCTCAAGCTTTTCAAGGAGCAATTCGCCCATAAGTTTTAATATTTCTTCCCGACTTTTTGTTGTTGCTATTTTAATATTGGTATAAGCGGTGAGATTTTCAATGAGTCTATTTTCCTGGAAAACAGCTCTGATTTGCTTTTTATCAACTAGCGACACCTCTCCACTATCGGCAGTTTCAAGGCCCATCAATATTTTTATAAGGGTTGTTTTTCCAGCGCCTGAAGGTGCCATTAAGCAGTTAATTTCTCCGATGTGTATATCGGTGGAGAAGTTATCTAAAACAACTTTATCGCCAAATGACTTGCAGAGGTTGCGTATTTTTATTTTTTCCATATAATCACCCTCTTTGCAGTCTTTTGTGAAGTGATTTTACAAGGGATAAAAACATTTTTTCAAATAGAACACTCACAGCTATTACAACAACTGTCCATGCAAAAAGTGAGGCGGTATCAAGGTATGATTTCGAGCGAAAAATCTGCTCACCTATTGAGTTGTTTGGTATACCGATAACCTCCGCTGCAATACCTGCTTTCCAGCATAAACCGAGTGCGACTCGAAGTCCTGATAAGAAAAATGGATAGACTTCGAAAAAATAGATATATCTAATTTTCGAGAGTGGTTTTAGTTTAAATACTGTCGCCATTTCTAAAAGGTTTTTATCGGTATTCGCTATTCCCTCTAAAACAGAGGTGTATATAATGGGCAAGACCATTAGAAAACCAATGAAAATAGCAAGACTCGCAGATGAAAACCAGATAAGTGCCAAAACAACGAACGAAGCAACTGGTATAGCTTTAATGGTTAGCATGAAGGGTTCTAGAAGGTCTCTCACCAGCCTAAACTTTGTCGCCAAAACAGCAAGAGCTGCAGCTATAAAAAGACCCAACAAAAATCCACTTACAATCCGCAGAAAACTAAGGGTTACTGTGAGGTAAAAATTCCCCTGCAAAAGAAGCTCAAACAGCCTTTGCAAAACAGCAATCGGTGAGACGATTATTATTTGGGAATCAATTATCATAGAAGATATTTGCCATAGCAAAAGCCATGGCAAGATAGTCCATAATTTAAATCGCTTGTTTTTAGTTTGCTCCATAATAGAATGCATCATCAGGTAGTGTTCCACCTATTGAAGCTGGATCCCCTTCATTTAGCACCGCTAAATAACCCGACAACATCTCCTTCATTTCGTCTCCTGTTATAGCAACGATATTACAGTTTGGTATCGCTTGTTTAGCAACCGCTTCA
>CAYJGP010000132.1:3760-5120 GCA_964369435.1 uncultured Oscillospiraceae bacterium
TGATTCTTTGTAGCGGTCAAGAAAAGCTTCGACTGCAAGAGGATTTTCCTCTACAAACGCAGTTCTCGCAATTAAAACACCTGTTATTAGTGACGATGGGTTTTCACTATCTGCATTGACTTTATCCCACTCCTCAGTTAGGTCGAGAACAACGTTCAAGTTTTCATTTGAAGTCTTACCAGTAGTTACAAATGGCTCTGGTAGCATTGCGACTGAATTTTCTGTCGCTAATACAGATGCTAAACACTCAGCATGATCTGTTTTCCACTCGATTGTAACATCGCTATCAGGGTCTATGCCATTTTCAGTTAAAATATATCGAAGGGCATACTCTGGGGTAGCGCCTTTTCCTGAGGCGAAAATAGTTTTTCCAACAAGGTCTGCTATATCTGTAACAGTACTTCCATTCTCAACTATATAGAGCACACCGAGAGTATTTACAGCTAAAACCTGCACTCCGCCATCTGTGTTATTATAAAGCACCGATGCTAAATTCGCAGGTACTGCCGCTATATCAACTTCTGCTTGTGCTATTTTCGGAGCAATCTGATCAGGGGCTGAAATTAGCTCGAAGGTGTAGTTGTTTTCATCTATCTCACCATTATCAGCTTTATCCATAAGTGAAACCATACCCATCGAAGTAGGTCCTATAAGCGCTACTGTGCGAACATCAACTGGATCTAACGCAATATCTGAGTCCATGTTGCTTTCACTTTGGCTCTCACTGCTCTGGCTTGTCTCACTTGATGAGCTGTCCTCGTTTCCGTTTGCACAGCCTGCAAGTGCAAATACTGCGAGTAACATTGTTAAAATTAGTGCTAAAATTCTTTTCATTTTTTTCTCCTATCATTTGTTTTGCAAAATTTCTTGAAGCTTTTTATCGTCTTTAATTACAATATGATTATCAAAAACCTCGATTAACATATCGTCTTGAAGAGATTTAAGCTCCCTGAAAAGTGCAGCTCTACTAACGTCTACCCGTAAAGCAAGTTCATCTCGACTGCCATCTAAATATATTCTGCCATTTTCATCGCAGTTTATAAGAAGATAGGCGATAAGCTTATCCTTACAAGAGGAAAGGGTGAAATATTCAATTTTGTTTATTAAAAAATTTATTTTATCGTTGCAGTAAAGTGCGTATCGAAGAGCTAGTCTACCGTTGCTCTCAAGCAACTCGATAACTCTCTTTTTTGGAATGTAAAGAAGAGATACATCGCTCTTTGCACAAAGAGAGGTTTCAAGCTCGGTGCTTTTTGTCAGATTGCTTATCCCAAACAAACCGCCACACTTCAAATCGTTTAGATGAGCAATTTTACCGCTTAAAGTCCTATGATAGACAGAAACAATACCTTCGATAACG
>CAYJGP010000133.1:0-594 GCA_964369435.1 uncultured Oscillospiraceae bacterium
TATTGGCGCTTATGATGGTGATACAATAGAAAAATTCATTGATGCATCAGATGGGTTTTATAAAAAAATTATAGGCGTTGAGCCACATCCAGAGCTGTTTGCCCCGCTAAGAGATATCTCATCAAAATATAGAGATGTCGAGACCTATAATATTGCGGCCTCTGATATAAACGGTGAAATAAAACTTGTTTTTGATGATAATGACTTATCAAGCGGAAGGATTGAAGAGGGTGTAGATGGTAAAGTCATCTGCAATAAAATTGATGACATAATAAGCGAAAAGGTTACTTTTATAAAGATGGATATTGAAGGTGCTGAAGTAAAAGCGCTTAAAGGAGCTGAGCAGACTATTAGAAACTACAAACCAAAGCTTGCTATCTGCCTTTATCATAAATATACTGATTTTTTGGATATACCAAACTTAATATTAAATTTCAACCCGGATTATAAACTTTTCATACGTCATCATACATACTATATGGGCGAAACAGTGTTATATGCCATATAAGGACAGGAGAGAGAATTTAAAGTAATTAATTTTCTATAGTGATAGTCATCAAAGACATTAATAATTTAGCTGAAAAATCTATAATG
>CAYJGP010000133.1:604-4979 GCA_964369435.1 uncultured Oscillospiraceae bacterium
GACTGAAGTGAAAGAAAAACTTGAAGAAAAAATGATAGAGATAAAAAGAAGATGCAATGAAGATCCGAGTTTTATCTATTCGCTATAGTTTGTAAAACAAGCGACTAAGGAGATTTTAATGAAACGAGTGACAGTGTTTTCGACGATTATGCGTTGGGATGATATGGTTATGTCATCGATTAATTCTGTTTTAAATCAAACTTATAAAAATTTTATTTATTATATTAATGTTAGTGATGTTACCTATGAAAAGCTTAAAGATCTACAATCAGAAGATGATAGGATAAGACTAATAAAAGTTAAAATAGGTGATGAATTTGGATTTCGAATTAACTCACATAAAATAGCGGAAGGATCGGAGTATATCTGTACGCTTGATGGCGATGATAAATTTGAACCGGATTTTTTAGAAACTCAAATTAATTTTATTGAAAGCTATGATCTCGATATTTCTTGTTGTGGGATTAACTATGTTGATTTAAATGGCAAGGTTTTTGGTAATAAACAGTCCTTTGAACACGATGTTTTTTTTGAAAGAGAAAAATTTGTAAAGCTTTTTCATCACTATTTTATCTATATGCGCGCAATTTGGGGTAAAGTGTTTAGAACAAGTTTGCTAAAAGAGGGTATATGGGATAATTTTCCAAAACCTGATTTTTATGGTGGATATAGTGGCGATACAAAGACTTCTCTAGAGCTTGTAAAGAATGCTAAAAACATTGGCATTCATAGTAGAATTGGTTATCAGTATACTATGTGGGAAGATAGTGCTTCTTACAATTATTATCCTGGTCGAGAAAATAGTGCTGAGTTTTTATATGAGATGCTTATTGATTTTCATAGCCATTTCACAGATAAAATCCCACCTAGTAATTATCACTTTATCTATTTAGCATATCTTAGTTGCATTCAAGATACGCTTGAGTTATTCACAAACATAGAGATGGAAGCGGAAGAGAAAATCGCTAAATTTGATTTTTTGTTTGGAAACGAAAATATTGAAAGTATCATTGCAGTTGTTAAAAATTCTGATATCCCAGATCAAGGCGTGATTTTAAATATAAAAACACGTTTATATAAATTTATCTTACAAAATTGCTTTAACGGCAAAACACCATCCAAAACTACTCTAAAGATATTTAAATGTTTTTTTAGCAGCTATAACCAAATTGCAAACAACTATTTAGAATTAATTTTTAATGATGTAAAGCTATTTAACCTAGCCGTTTTACATGAAGATGATTTTGTGAAGCTCGCAAATGAGCTTATAGCTATGATAGAGAATAGCTATAATATCAAATACTTACAGTTTTTTTCTATAATTGCAAACAACGAATTAATAAACTATATTATTTCAAGCTCACCAAATGATGATTTTTTAAAAAGTAACATTAAACTAATAAGCTGTATTTTTAATGACAAATTTGAGAATGCTGTTAATTATATAGTTGAAAAGCTTGTTTCTAATGATGCAAATAGTATTTTCCTAACTGATATTTTAAGCTACATTGCAGCGAGATTAGAAGATGAAGATTTATATATTAGATCGAAAGTTATAAAAATTGATATGCTTAAGAGTTATAACATGGCTAGTGAAGCAGAGAAAGTTATTAATGAGCTTAAAGAGATAGGGGTTCAATTAGATGAGTAGAGTTTTAGCCAAAGCTCTTACTATGTTAAAATTTTGTTTAGAAGCTGTTAGAATATATTAGCTATTCTGTTAGAGGTGAAGATAATGAAAGTAGTAATACTTGCAGGTGGGCTTGGAACAAGAATTTCGGAAGAAAGTCATTTAAGACCGAAACCAATGATAGAGATAGGGGAGAGACCTATTCTTTGGCATATAATGAAATACTATTCACACTTTGGATTTAATGATTTTGTTATCTGTTGTGGATATAAGGGGTTTATGATAAAAGAATATTTTGCGAACTATTACCTACATGGCTCAGATGTTACATTTGATTTCAGAAACAATGGTGATATAACTATACATAATAATATCTCAGAGCCTTGGAAAGTAACAGTAGTTGATACTGGACTCCACACCCAAACAGGCGGTAGAATAAAGCGCATATCAAAGTATATTGGAGATGAGCCATTTATGCTCACTTATGGCGATGGTGTCTGTGATGTTGATTTAGTTGAGCTTACCAAGCTGCATAATGTTTCAAAGAATATCTTAACGGTTACAACTGTAAGGCCTAGCGGTAGGTATGGAATAATAGACCTTGATGAGACCAAAAATACTGTTATAGGTTTTAGGGAGAAAGCGGTTGAAGATAGCAACTGGATTAACGGTGGTTTTATGGTAGCTGATCCGAAAGTTTTTGAGTATATTGAGGGAGATAGTACTGTTTTTGAAAAAAATCCGCTTGAACAGCTTACTAGAGAAGGGAAACTCGGGGCATACAGGCATTTTGATTTTTGGCAATGCATGGATACTCAACGAGATAAAAATGCGCTTGAATGGTATATAAAAGAGAAAAAAGCGCCTTGGATGGTTTGGGAAGATTAAATATAAAAAGCATATAGTTATAATTATATTTTGCAATAAAAATCCACCGGCATAGCCGGTGGATTTTTATTTATTTAAAATAATTTGCAGCAATAAACTTTAAACTACACAGTATTTCTCCATATAGCTGTCCATCAGTGGTAGGTATTTTGAAAATTCAGGACTATCTTTAAGATACTCTCTGATATCGCGCACATCAACTATTGAGTGGACTTTTATACCAAACTCGTGAAAAACTTCATCTACTGCGGTTTTATCGCTATTCTGTCCGATTTCGCATCTATTTACAGTGATAAACATATGCGGGATGGTTACATTACCGCAGCCTTGCAAAATAGGTACAACTTCACGTATAGCAGTACCTGCAGTTATAACATCCTCGATGATGATTATTCTGTCACCGTCTTTTGGTGTATACCCAACTAAAACACCGCCCTCACCGTGGTCTTTAACTTCTTTTCTGTTGAAGAAAAAAGGTTTATCAATCCCGTGGTTTCTTGCAAGAGCACCGGAGGTTGTTGTGGCAAGCGGAATGCCTTTATATGCAGGGCCGAAAAGTGCGTTGTAATTATCGGTGCATTTCTCAACAATTAAATCGGCATAAAACTCTCCAAGTTTTGAGATTTGTTGTCCTGTTTTATAATTTCCACTATTAATAAAGTATGGGGTATTGCGCCCGCTCTTAGTTACAAAATCTCCAAAGCGCAGAACATCTGCTGATAACATAAAGTTTATAAATTCAATTTTTCTCTCTGTAAGCATATTCTTCCTCCTTTTATGCGACAAAAACCCCACACAAAGAAGTGTGGGGGATTTAATTAGTCAGCTGAGAATGGTAGTAGAGCAACGTGACGAGCACGTTTAACAGCAATAGTTAAAACTCTCTGATGTTTAGCGCAAGTTCCTGTTACACGGCGAGGTATTATTTTGCCACGCTCTGAAACAAATCTGCGAAACTTAGCTACATCTTTGTAATCAAGGGTCTCAATTTTTTCTGCGCAAAAACCGCAGACTTTTTTACGAGGGCGTCTGTTCTGACGTCCGCCTCTTTCATTTCTATCCTGTCTGTCCAAGATATTTCCTCCTTAACTCTTTTAAAAGGGAAGATCGTCTTGCATATCGTCAACATCGATAAAATCTTCGCTGTTGCCAACTGAAAACGAAGGGGCTTGATAGCCATCTTCCACACTTGGAGCGGGAGCTCTATACTCCGAGCCGCCCTGCGGTTTACTGTCTACAAAATGAACGTTGTTTGCAATAACTTCGGTAGCAGATCTTTTGTTACCGTCCTTATCTTGATAGCTTCTTGATTGAATATTTCCTTCAACACCAATCATTCGACCTTTTTCAAAGTATTTTGAAACGAATTCCGCAGTATTCCTCCAAGCGACACAGTTGATAAAATCAGCTTGACGTTCAGTGCCGGCTTTTTGGTAACCTCTGTCAACAGCTACTGTAAAAGAAGCGACAGAAACACCATTTGGGGTTGTACGAAGTTCTGGGTCTCTTGTAAGTCTACCTGTAAGTACAACTACATTAAGCATAGTATATCCTCCAATTACACTTCTTTTCTGATAACTAAATGACGTAGTATGCCATCTGTTATTTTGATAACACGGTTAAACTCTGAGGGGAATCCGCTGTCAGCTTCAAAGCTAATAACAACATAATATCCTTCGCCCTCGTCATTTATCTCATAAGCAAGCTTTCTTTTTCCCCACTCATCAACTGAATCAACAGCACCGTGCTTTGAGATTAGTTTTGTAACTTTCTCAAGGGTAGCCGAGATACCGTCTTCGGGTAAAGTCGCGCTTATGACAACAACAGCTTCGTATTTTGTCATATTTACACCTCCTT
>CAYJGP010000134.1:0-631 GCA_964369435.1 uncultured Oscillospiraceae bacterium
ATTACAGTTTTTGGCATTTAAGCAGTTACTGTGCAATTTAATTTTTGATACGTACATCATAAGCTATTTACCCCCTTTATGCTTTGTTTTATCAACTAACACAAACGTCGTAGAACCTTTTTGGGTCGGTGGCGCTTTTTTACCGGCAACGAAAGTTACCTCCGTTTTAGCACCTTTTGCGCGGTATTGCCCTGATATAGTTACTTTCGCACCTGTTTTTACTGTTTTTTTCATTTGATAATTCCTTTCTTATTATAATTTAATAAAAAAGGTAAATACTCTGTTGCAAACCATCCTTTCAAAATTGACAAATTGTATTGCAAATAAGCTAATATAATGATATACTATTTATGAATGGTAAAGTATAATCATCTTATTAGATTTTGCTTTGTCAATAATAGAGGCGATGATAGCAGGAACTATCATCGTTTTTATTTACCTTATTATTTACTTTATTTTAAATGCTCTTTGTCCACTTTGACAATGAGCATTTTTGTGTTTTCGTCATACTCTGCTACAAATTGCATTGCTTTTGATAGAAAATCAATCTCAGATATTTTTGATAGATTTTTTGCAAAATCTTAACAGCCTATTCTTACCCATCCATTTTTCTCTTTTCCTTCAAAATCAA
>CAYJGP010000134.1:641-4959 GCA_964369435.1 uncultured Oscillospiraceae bacterium
GTATTGTTATCGTGTGTTTTAATTCCTATTACCAAATTTTTCTCATCAAAGCCAATATTAATTTTATCAGGATAATTTAACAAACTACGAGATAATGGGTTAAATGCCAAACCCAATGAAGAAAGAGTAACTATCGGAGCACCAGCCGAGACGTATTCAAAATTGAAATTATAATTATTCATAAGCCCTCCTAAAAATAATTATACAACACCATCGCGTGTTTGTCAAATACGTTTTAGTAGTATTTCACTGTGTTTGTCAAATATATTATAATAATATATTGATAATATTTCACAACGTAATAAAACAATGATTACTGCAACAAAAAATAATAATTTCTGCAACAAAATATAATGAACTGTGAATTTCACAAAATTAATGCTATGGAATATAATAAAAATGTATCCACCCTAGAAAATTAAATCGAGTGTTTCAAGTCTGGTTTTTTAATGACGTGGTTATAATAATTTTATTGCTTTTTAAAATCAAGTTTTTTAGTTGTATTTAATTAAACTAAACAATAGACTATCAAATAAAAAAACACCTTGCATAAGCAAGGTGTTTTTTTAGCTCTTATCTTAGTTAATTCAAATTTCTAAATCCTGTGTAAAATCAAATCTTCCACATTTTTTTAAAATCCTGTTTAAAACTCTATTTTTCCATAGAGATCTACGCCGTCTACGTCAGTTTTCGGAGTCTCTCTCTTTGTCTGGCTAGGTTTTGGGGTGTCGTCAAATCGATTATTTGGTCTTGAACCGTATCTATCGTTTCTTCTGTTTCCACCACGGTCACCGCCCTTGAAAGGAGGTCTGCCGCCGCGGTCGTTTCTTCCGCCACGATCATTTCTGCCTCTCTTCTCGAAAGTCTTTATCGGTTTTCCCTTAATGGTAATAACTACCTTTCTCTGGGGATCTTCACCAACTGAACCCGACGAAACGCCTTCTATCTCGGTAACTGCCGCATGAATTACCATTCTCTCAAACGGATTCATAGGCTCTAGTGTGCACTGTCTGCCGCTCTCAAGCACTTTTGCTGCCATTTTTTGAGCGAGTTTTGTAAGTGCTACTGTTCTCTTCTCTCTGTATCCTTGGCAATCAATAGAAATCTTGTAGTAACCTGAGTCTCCTCTGTTTGCTGCGAGTGAAGTTAGGTACTGTATAGCATCAAGGCTCTCACCTCTTCTGCCGATTATAACACCGCTCTCTTCGGTCTCGATATCAAAGTTTACTGCAGTTTCACTTGCAGTTACATTTAGTTTAAATCCATCGCCTAATAGACTGTTTAATAATGAAGTTAGGTATTCTTCTGCTGTTTTTGCCTTTTGGTCAGCTTTAGGGTCTGGAGTAAGCTCTTTTTTTGGTGCTAAAACAGGTTTTGTCTCTTCTTTTGCTGTAGGTTTTACCGCATCTTTAGTTACAGCTTCTTTTTTAGCCTCTTCTTTTTTCGCCGCTGGTTTAGGCTCTTCTTTTTTAGGTGCTTCTTTCACTTCTGGCAAAATTGAGTATACGCGAACTTTTGCGTCACTACCACCAATGCCAAACACACCTTTTTTCGGAAGTGAGATTATTTCAAAATCGCAGTCCTCTCTATTGAGTCCGAGATTTTTGTAGCCGTTTTCTATTGCTTGTTCAACAGTTTTTGCGCTCTCTATTATTTCTCTCATTACTTCTCCTCCGTTTCGCTATCAGTACTAGCACCCTCGTCACTGTACTTCTTCAAATCAAGCTCCCTTGCCTTTGCAAGTCGAAGTTTATCAAGCTCTTTTTGGTTTAGGTTTTTCTCAATCGCAACACCGTTTTCAACCACAACAACCGGTTTTGCTTTAGCTGCTTCTTTTGCTGCTTTTTTGCGTTCTTGTACCTCATCGAGATATTTATCGCGAAGTTTTATCGGATTGTATAACCTATAGATAACAAGCTGCTGAATTATACCGAAAATATTAGATGTTATCCAGTAGATGCCTATACCTGTTGGAACTTGGAATGTAAAGAAGACAAACATTGCAGATGTTAAATACATCGTCATGTTCATACCCGGCATGCTGGTTCCAAGCGCATTCATAGGTGATAGTTTTGTCATTATGATTGTTTGGATAATAGTTGTAACACCTGCAAGGATAGGAACTATTATTAGGATATTTAGAGCAAGAGTTGGTGTTTGGGTTAAATCTATTCCGAGGAATGTTAGGTTCATAGCCTCAACTTTTGAGACAAAATCTGCCCCAAGCTCTGTAAACAGATGAGGATTTTCCTGCACAGCAGTTACTATTGAAAGCTGCGGTGTTGATACTGACATAGTGAAATTGCTAATTCCTTCTGTTATCTCTGTCGCCTGAGCTATTAAGTCTGATGAGAATCTTAATATATGTGTTAGCGGTTTATAAACAACATCTATAAGTCCAAAAAGAATTGGAAGTTGGATAAGCATTGTTGAGCATCCGCCAAACATCGAAACGCCTGCTTCAGAGTAGAGCTTCTGCTGCTCTTGCATTAGTTTTTCTCTGTTATCTTTATATTTCTTCTGTATTTCATCAAGTTGAGGCCTGAGCATAGCCTGTTTTATTGATGCTTTATGCTGTTTTATTCCAAGTGGGAAAAGTGCTACCTTTATTAGAAAGGTGAAGAGGATGAGGGCTATTCCGTAGTTTTGAATAACGGTATAGCAGAGGTACATAATCCAGCCGAGCGGTGTACCGAAAATTGAATAAATAAAATCCATAATTACTCCAAATTAATCTTTATTTTTTGAAAACAGCCTGTCCGGGACAGGGTCATGCCCACCACGAAACAGTGGGTTACATCGCAGAAACCGAGTTACTGCTAAAATACTTCCGATAAAAGCACCGTGTTTTTCTATCGCCTCATAGGCATAGGTAGAACAGGTCGGCACAAACCTGCATCGAGCTCCCAAATTGCCCGAAACATCTTTTTTATAAAGGGTAATCAGTTTTAGAAGCAGCCTTTTCATTCTAAAGCACCTAATTTTTTTAAAGCTTTAACCAAAGCTTTTTGTAAAGTCTGCATCTTAACTTTTCCAGCGGCACTTCGTGCAACAATCACGATATCTTGATTTGGTTTGAGCTCGTTATAGTATGGGCGAAGAGCTTCTCTTATAACCCTACGCGCTCTATTTCTCAAAACGGCGTTTCCTATCTTTTTACTCGCCGTGATTCCAATGCCTGGATTTTCCCTTTTTGATTTAAAGCTGTAAACCACAACAAAGGGGTTTGCCATGGCAAATTTCCCCTTTTGGTATACTCTCTTAAAATCGTTGTTTCTTTTTAGTGTCCTTTTAAATATCATAACATCTAAAAATAAAGACCACACAAAGGTGATCTTTTGTTTAAAGGCTCAATTCTTTGCGCCCTTTAGCCCTTCTTCGTGCTAATACTTTTCTTCCGTTAGATGTTCCCATTCTTTTACGGAATCCATGTTCTTTGCTTCTCTGCCTTTTTTTAGGCTGATACGTTCTAAGCATTAAAATTTCCCTCCCTTTGCGGTGCTTTGCGTTTTTTCAGTATATAACATTGGGAATACTTTGTCAATATTTTATTTAAAAACCCTTTCTTTATTATATATTTAGAACTTGTTAAAATCGCAAAAATATGGTATAATACATTAGTAAAAAATGAGTTTGGAGATTTATATATATGTTATCGTTTGAAAAAATTTGGGATAGCGTTTTCGGTGTTCTACAGCGGGATATTCCTATAACTAGCATCGACCTTTTTATCAAGGAAATCGTGCCTGAAAGTTTCGATGGAGAAATCGCAACTCTTGTGTTGCCCTCTGATTTTCAGCTAGGTATTGTAGAGACAAGATATAAAGAAACAATTGAAAAAGCTTTCCATGAGGTTTTAGGTTTTGAAGTTAAGACAAACTTTACCCTTCGAGAAGATTTGTATGTTGAGCTAAATTCCGATGGCTCTGCAGGGGTTGTCCCAAGTGGTGGTTATGATTTTTCTTTCGATACATTTATCACAGGAGAATCAAACAGATTTGCCCATGCAGCTGCACTTGCTGTTTCGAAAAACCCGTCCGCTACATATAACCCTCTTTTTATCCACGGTGGTTCAGGGCTTGGAAAAACCCATCTTCTTTCAGCTATCAGCAACGAGATTAAAAAGAACTATCCGCAGTTTGTTATCCTCTATGTAAAGAGCGAGGATTTTATGAACGACTTAATCCACGCAATTCAAACAAATACTACCCCTGATTTTAGGGAAAAATATCGCTCGGTTGATGTTCTTCTTATAGACGATATCCAGTTTGTCAGCGGCAAAGAGAGTATGCAGGAGGAGCTTTTCCATACATTTAAT
>CAYJGP010000135.1:0-4948 GCA_964369435.1 uncultured Oscillospiraceae bacterium
TGTCGGTGGAGATGGCGGAAAAGGGGGTAATATAGTCTTTTTAGTTGATGATAATCTCTCAACCCTTATTGAGTTTCGCTATAAAAAGAAATATACAGCACAGGTTGGTGAAAACGGCGGTGCAAAAAACTGTTCAGGTAAAGGCGGGAAAGATTTAGTTATTAAAGTTCCGCGTGGCACACTAGTAAAAGATGCCGCTACTGGCAGACTGCTTGCTGATATGTCGGAAGATGAGCCGACTATAATAGCAAAAGGCGGTAAGGGCGGTGCTGGAAACCAGCATTTCGCAACCCCAACACGCCAGATACCAAGATTTGCAAAACCTGGAAGAGCAGGCGAAGAGTTTGATTTAACACTAGAGCTTAAACTACTAGCTGATGTAGGACTTGTTGGATTTCCAAATGTTGGGAAATCAACGCTTATATCGGTTGTAAGTGCTGCAAAACCAAAAATTGCAAACTACCACTTTACAACGCTTGTACCGGTACTTGGAGTTGTTCGTATATCTTCGGAGGAATCGTTTGTAATGGCGGATATTCCAGGTCTTATCGAAGGTGCATCTGATGGTATAGGACTCGGACACGATTTTTTACGGCATATAGATAGATGTAGGCTTATTGTTCATATTGTCGATGTTTCGGGTAGCGAGGGCAGGGATCCTGTTTCTGATTTTGAGCTTATAAATAAAGAACTTAAAAATTATAATGAAGAGATAAGCGGCAGACCGCAGATTGTTGTTGGAAGCAAAATTGACCTTGCAACAGAAGAGCAGATTGCCGATTTTAAAAAGTATATAGAGGATATGGGATATCCATTCCTCACTGTTTGTGCGCCGATTTCAGAGGGCTGTAAGCAACTTGTGTACGAGATAGCAAAGAAGCTTCGTGAACTGCCTCCGATTGTTCGTTTTGAAGCTGAGGCGCCGCCGATAGAGTCAAATGAGAACAAAGGTGAAATTAAAATAACAAGAGCCGATAATGGCGCTTATGTTATTGATGCACCGTGGATCTACAATCTTCTTTTATCCGCTGATATGGATGACTATGAGTCGCTTCACTTCTTCCAGAAGGTACTTATCGACAAGGGGATAATTACAAGACTTGAAGAGATGGGGATAAACGAGGGAGATACTGTCAGAATTGAGGACTTTGAGTTTGACTATGTTCGATAAAAATTTAAGCACTCTAACATACGCATATCTTGGCGACGCTGTTTTTGAGCTTCGAGCGAGGAGTTACCTATGCCAAAAGCACGACTACAAGCCAAATATTCTACATGGTAAAGTTGTTAAAATAGTCTGTGCTGCCGCTCAGGCAAGGCTATATGATGAAATTATCGAAACACTTAGTGAAGAAGAGCTATCGGTGATAAAAAGAGGTAGAAATGCAACAGGGACTAAAGTGCCCAAAAACTCAAATGTTGCGAACTACAGAAAAGCAACAGGTGTTGAAACTCTATTTGGATACCTATATTCAAAGGGTGAATCGGAGCGGATGGATGAGTTGTTTTTAAAAGCTGTCGAGATATATGAAACTGACGATTAAGAGAGGTTTGTTTTGAGAAAACTTTTTTGCAAAAAAAACTTAATAGAGCTTGGATTAAGATTTAGTGTTGTAGCGGTATCAGTGGTAATTCTCTTTTTTGCATCTCAAGCTGTTGCCTATGATTCAGGCGAAGATATTGATGGAATTATCGAAACAGCAAAGGTTATTGAGATTACTGAGAGCTTTAATTATGAAATAATGGAAGGTGTTTTTGCAGATGAGATCATCTTTGTCGCAGAGCTTACATCGGGTGAGTATAGCGGCACTTGGATACAGATGATTCAGCAGGTAGATAGTCTTTTCTATCCACAGCCGGTTATTGTTTCAGTTGGAGACGATATTCTTGTCACAAATCAAAACGAGATAATCTCTTCAGATGGCGAGAGCTATAACTGGGCTTATACAGGGCATAATCGCTTGAGTTATATCTATATTTTAATAGCTGTTTTCATAGCTTTAATACTGATTTTCGGACGTGCAAAAGGTATTGCAGCTATTATAACGCTTGGTATAACAATTGCTGCAATCTTCTATTTCTTCCTACCATCGATACTAACAGAGCAGAATATTTACATAACTGCAACTGCAACGACTTTTTTTGTTATCTTCTCGAGCCTTTTAATTCTAAACGGATTTAACAAAAAGTCGCTCTCAGCTATAATCGGTAACTGTTTTGGAGTTATTATAGCTGGCGTTGTTGCGTATATTGTGAACGCTGTAATGGATATAACAGGTGTTCTTGATCAGGATTATATATTTCTTACCATGCTTGAAAATAACATTGTAATTGACTTGCAAGCTGTTGTTTGGGCAGGGGTTTTAATTGGTGCTCTCGGCGCTATTATGGACGTTTCAATGTCGATAGCATCAGCCATGCAAGAACTTTACGAGGGAATAGACAGACCGAACTTTAAGGCGCTTGTCCGAAGTGGTCTAAATATAGGCAGAGATGCAATTGGGACTATGACAAATACCCTAATTTTGGCGTATGTCGGAAGTTCGCTTGCTATTATACTGCTTTTTACAGCTTATAATAGAAACCCTTATGTAATCTTAAACCTCGAGATGATTTTAGTTGAGATTATATCGGCTATTGTTGGTAGTATCGGGATAATTATGGCGGTACCGTCAACGGTTTTCGTGGCGGCGAGTATATTTATTGGGGTGAATTATAAAGCTAAAAATAAAATCGATAAATTAAACTTATCGATAGAAAGCACTATTAAAGAAGATACAAAAGAAGTTTTGCAAGAAAAAGATATATAATCAAAACTGAAGTTTGAAATAATAAACTAAAGGGTAGATGATTATGAAAACAATAGGTTTAATTGGTGGAATGAGCTGGGAGAGTACCGTTTGTTACTACCAGATAATTAACGAAAAAGTTAAAGAATTACTGGGTGGATTGCATTCTGCAAAGATTTTACTCTATAGTGTGAATTTTGCAGAGATCGAAGGATATCAAGCAAAAGGCGAGTGGGATAAAAGTGCTAAGGTGTTATCTGATATTGCAGTAAACCTTGAAAATGCAGGTGCGGACTTTATTGTTATCTGCACAAATACAATGCATAAAGTAGCACCACAAATAAGCGAGAAGATTAACATTCCTATTATTCATATTGCTGAAACTACTGCGAAAGTTATTAAAGAGCACAAACTATTAAAAATTGCTTTACTCGGAACAAAATATACGATGACACAAGATTTTTATAAACAAAAATTGATTGATAATGGCATTGAAGTTATGATACCGAATGATGAAGATATTGAGATCATCAATGATATTATCTACAATGAATTGTGCCAGGGGAAAATCGCTGCTGAATCTAAGAGGAAATACATTGATATAATTGAGAAGTTGCAAAATCAAGGTGCGCAGGGAGTTATACTCGGCTGTACAGAAATAGGCATGTTAATTTCACAATCCGACACATCTCTAGCTGTTTTTGATACTACTCAAATACATGCAAAAGAGGTTGCGGAGATTGCTGTTTGTCAGTAAAATAATTATAGACACAAAAAAGAAGCTATCAATGATGATAGCTTCTTTTATTTAAGATGTATGATTTTTTGCAGATTACTTATCTTTTTTTACTTCGTTGCCGCTTCAAGTACCAGTCTTATCGCTTCAAGTGTCGGGACGCCTTCATGGAGTTTTTTATTATCAACATAAAATGTTGGTACATAGTAATAGTCGTGCTTATCGGCTATTTCAGGGTTTTGTTTCTCTTCTATAGTCTCTATCTCGATATCTTTAAATGCTGGATTTATCCCCTTTAAATTATCTATCATATCGAAAGCTTTTTTGCAATGGGGGCAATTTGTAAGGTAGAACATAGTAACTTTTTTCATAAATCACACTCCTATAAAAACCGATTTAACTGTCACTATATTAAGTATACATATTTTTTTCGCTTAATACAAGTGCAAGTTTTAATCGTTAACTGTCAAGTCGCGCATCAGCTTGTATTCAAAAGAATCAACAAGCGCCATAAAACTTGCATTGATAACGTCGTGAGAAACACCAACTGTAGTCCAGTTTACATCTCCGTCACTGCTCTCTATTATAACGCGCACCTTTGCGGATGTAGTTGTATTATCCTCGGTTACACGTACTTTAAAATCGACAAGTTTTACCGTTTTTAGTGTAGGATAAAATACTTCAAGAGCCTTGCGAAGTGCGTTATCTAAGGCGTTGACAGGTCCATGACCCTCAGCAGCAGTAAGCTTTGTTCGCTCATCTACTCGTATTTTAACGACCGCTGTGGCAGGTTGCTCTTCGTCTCTTGAAAACTGCTCGCCTATTATCTTGAAGTTTTCAAGCTCAAAAAAGCGAGGCATAAGGGATAGCTCTCGGCGTACAAGCAGCTCAAATGACGCGTCGGATTCAAAAACAAACCCTTTCTTTTCAAGTATAGAAACCTTTTCAACAATCTTTAAAACATTCGGTGAGTCTTTTGTCACACCATCTAAGAATTCCGACATCTTAGCTGCAATAGCAGCCCTGCCAGACATCGATGAGATAAGGATATTTCTATTGTTGCCAACAGATTTTGGGTCGATATGCTCAAAAGAGCGCTCGCTCTTTAAAATTCCATCAACATGCATACCGCCTTTATGGGAAAATGCATTGAGACCAACATACGGCGTTTGTGAGGGGAGGGATACATTTATAATATCCGCTAAACGATGTGCGGTTCTGGTTAGTCTTTTCAGCTTGCCATCTGCAAGACAGTTATACTCCATTTTAAGCTCGAGTGAGGGAATAACAGCATAGAGCTTTGTGTTTCCGCACCGCTCGCCTATACCTATAAAAGTGCCTTGAACTTGTTGCGCACCAGCTCTGACTGCTTCGAGGCTGTTTGCAACAGCGCAGCCGATATCGTTATGACAATGGATACCGA
>CAYJGP010000136.1:0-4807 GCA_964369435.1 uncultured Oscillospiraceae bacterium
GAAAACCCATTGAAATCCCTTCAAATGTAACTGTTAATCTAAACGGCAACAATATTTCAGTTAAGGGCCCTAAAGGTGAGCTCTCAAGAGAAATTCGCCCGGAAATTAATATAGTAATTGAAGGTAACATTCTAAATGTGCAGAGAAAAAATGACAACAAAATGTCAAGAGGTCTGCACGGACTATCAAGAACACTTATATCAAATATGATAATCGGTGTTTCTGAAGGGTTCACAAAATCACTTGAGATAAACGGTGTTGGTTACCGTGCTGCAAAGCAGGGTAAAGATCTCGTTATGAATCTCGGTTATTCACATCAGGTAATTATGTCTGAAACAGACGACATAACAATAGATGTACCCGCTCCAAACAAGATTGATATCAAAGGTGCGGATAAACAAAAAGTCGGCCAATTTGCAGCTGAAGTTCGTCTAAAAAGACCTCCAGAGCCATACAAAGGCAAAGGAATTAAGTATATAGACGAAGTTATCATCCGCAAAGAAGGCAAGGCTGCTAAGAAATAGAAAGGAGTGAAATAAATGGCTGTAAAAAACAGTAACAAAGCAAGACTTCGTAGACACAAAAGAGTCAGAGGTAAAGTTAGCGGAACTGCACAAACACCACGTCTATGCGTATTTCGCTCCGCAACTCACATCTATGCTCAGATAATTGACGATGTAGCACAGAAAACAATTGTTAGTGCTTCAAGCGTTGAAAAGGGCTTTGATGTAACTGGTGACAAAAAGGCTAAAGCTTACGCTGTAGGCGCTGCCGTTGCTAAAAAAGCTGCTGCTGCAGGAATTACCGATGTTGTATTCGACAGAGGTGGTTACCTCTACCACGGTAGAGTTGCAGAGCTTGCAAAAGGTGCTCGTGAGAGCGGCCTTAAATTCTAAGAGGAGGATTTGTAATATGTCGAGAATTGACTATACCACTCTTGACCTCAGCGAAAAGGTGGTTTCAATAAACCGTGTATCAAAGACTGTTAAAGGTGGACGTATCTTCAAGTTCTCTGCTCTTGTAGTAGTTGGAGATGGCAACGGACACGTAGGATTTGGTCTCGGTAAGTCAGGAGAGGTTCCTGACGCTATTCGTAAAGGAATTGACGATGCGAAGAAAAACCTTATAAAGGTTTCAGTTCGCGGAACAACTATCCCACACGAAGTTGTAGGCGCTTTTGGCGCTGCAAGGGTTCTTCTAAAGCCTGCTGGACAAGGTACTGGCGTTATCGCTGGTGGACCTGTTCGTGCTGTGCTTGAGATGGCCGGAATTAAAGATATTCGTACTAAGAGCATTCGCTCAAATAACCCCTGTAACGTCGTTAACGCGACAATCTCAGGACTTGCTTCACTTCGCGATGTGAAAAAAGTTGCACAGATGCGCGGCAAGTCGGTTAAAGAAATTATCGGATAAGGAGGATATACAATATGGCTACAAAGAAAACAGAAGCAACAATTAAGGTTACACTTAGAAAAAGCCTTGTAGGTTGCAAAAAAGATCAGATAGCTACCGCTCATGCACTCGGACTTCGCAAGATTGACGATTGCAAAACACAGCCGGACAATGCGGCTACTGCGGGCAAAATCAAAAAGATATCCCACCTTATATCGGTAGAAGGAGAGGTGTAATATGAAACTTTTTGAATTATCACCTGCAGAGGGATCAACAAAGAGACGCAAAAGACTCGGACGCGGAACAAGTTCGGGTAAAGGTAAGACATCAGGAAAGGGTCATAAAGGCCAGAACGCTCGTAGCGGCGGCGGCGTAAGACCAGGCTTCGAGGGTGGTCAGATGCCACTTGCTCGTCGTCTTCCAAAGAGAGGATTTAACAATATCTTTGCAAAGAAATATACAGCTATTAACGTAGCGGATCTTGAGAGATTTGAAGATGGAACAGTTGTTGATACTGCTCTACTTCTAAGCACTCGAGTTATTTCAAAAGCAAACGATGGAGTTAAAGTTTTAGGCAGAGGCGAAATCACCAAAAAACTAACCGTCAACCTAACAGCTTTCTCAGCATCAGCTAAAGAGAAAATAGAAAAGGCAGGCGGAAAGGCCGAGGTGATCTAATATGTTTGAAGTTCTAAAGAATGCCTGGAAGATAGCGGATCTTCGTAAAAAAATTGTCTATACATTTATGATTATAGCGATTTTTAGAATAGGTTCTGCAATTCCTGTGCCATTTCTTGACCCTGCAAACCTTACAGGTATGCTAAGTGGTACCGGAACATTCTTCGATTATATTAATGTCCTCAGCGGCGGCTCATTCTCACAGGCAACATTGTTTGCCCTTGGAATTCAGCCGTATATCACATCTTCAATCATAATGCAGCTTCTAACAATCGCATTCCCTTCTCTTGAGAGGATGATGCGTGAGGGTGAAGAAGGTAAGAAGAAACACGCTAAAATCACAAGGATGGTAACAGGTGCTCTTGCAGTAATGCTTGCAGTTGCTTACTACTTTGTCCTTCGTAATTCAGGCGCTGTGAACTACACTACAGGTACTTCAGGCATAATTGCAGCAGCTGCAATTATCCTTGCTTTCGCAGCAGGTGCTTGCATAGTTATGTGGCTTGGTGATCAGATTTCTGAGAAGGGTGTCGGCAATGGTATTTCAATAATACTATTCGCAGGTATCGTTTCATCAGCTCCTTCAGCAGTTGCTTCACTATGGGCATACTTCACACTAGGACTTGAAGGTCAGATTCAATATCTAATTCTAGTTCCACTAGTTGTTGTAATATTTGCCTTAGTTATCTACTTTATTGTTGTTATGACCTCTGGAGAGAGACGCATCCCTGTACAGTATGCTAAAAAAGTTGTTGGCAGAAAAATGTACGGCGGAAACTCAAGCTTTATCCCGATCAAGGTTACGATGAGTGGTGTGCTTCCGATAATATTCGCAGGTGCAATACTCTCTATACCATCGACGATAAATACATTCTTCAACGCAAATGGTACTATCGGTTGGATGAATTCACTGTTTGGCATATTTAACTACACAAGCTGGTTCTATGCGATACTTTATTTCTTCCTCATCATAGCTTTCTCGTATTTCTATGTTACCGTACAGTATAATCCGGTGGAGATAGCAAACAATCTGCGCAAAAACAACGGCGCAATAGCGGGTATAAGACCCGGCAAGCCAACTTCCGACTTTGTTGCTAGAATTATATCAAAGATTACTCTAATCGGCGGTATATTCCTAGGTTTCATTGCGGTTATGCCGATATTCTTCTCGACATTCTCGGGTATGAATATTGCTATCGGAGGTACAACAGTTCTTATCGTTGTAGGTGTTGCTCTTGAGACTTCAAAGACTCTTGAGTCACAGATGATGATGAGACATTACAAAGGATTTTTAGAGTAAATTAGGAGGATAAGATGAAACTGATATTTTTAGGCGCTCCGGGAGCCGGAAAAGGAACTCAGGCAGAGGCTGTATCTGAAAAATATGGTATTCCTCAGATTTCAACAGGAAACATCATCAGAGAAGCTCTTAAAAACAAAACACCGATGGGTATGAAGGCTGAAAAAGACTTAAACAGCGGTGGACTAGTTTCAGATGATATCATCATAGGTATTGTCAAAGAGAGACTCGCTGAAGATGACTGTAAAAATGGCTTTATCCTCGACGGTGTTCCAAGAACTTTAGCACAAGCAGAAGCTCTTGATACAATGGGAATTATTATCGACAAGGTAATTAATATCCATGTTCCAGACGAAGAGATATCAAAGCGACTATCGGGCAGAAGAGTTTGTTCGAGTTGCGGTGCATCTTATCATCTAGTTTACAAGCCAACCGAAAATGAGGGAATTTGCAACAAGTGCGGTAAAGATGTTATAATAAGAGATGACGATAAACCCGAAACTGTTGCATCCCGTTTATCGGTTTACCATAATATGACAGCACCCCTTAAAGACTTTTACGAGAAAAAGGGTATCCTTTATACCGTAATAGGTCAAGAGGAGGTTGCCGATACAACTGCTCTTACATTTGAAGCGATTGCAAAATAATGTTGATAATTAAGACGAAAAAGGAACTATCGGCGATGGCTGATGCAGGAAAAATCGCGGCGCAAGCACTTGTGGTTGCGGGTGAGGCGATTAAAGTCGGCGTCAGCACAGGTGAAGTAAACCTTAAAATTCACAATTTTTTAGTTAAATCAGGTGCGAAACCGAGTTTTCTCGGCTATGGTGGGTTTCCGGCGAGTGCGTGCATTTCGATAAACGACACAGTTATACACGGAATTCCATCAAAGCATGAGATAATAAAAGAAGGAGACATCGTTTCGGTCGATGTTGGAGCTTACTACCGAGGTTTTCACGGGGATAATGCAAAGACCTTTATGGTTGGCGCTGTAAGCGATGAAGCAAGGAAACTTGTTTTGACGACAGAGCTCTGTTTTGAAAATGCGCTAAAGGCGATAGTGCCAGGAGCGCGAATAGGCGATATAGGCAGTGCTGTTCAAACTACCGCAGAAGAAGCGGGGTTTTCGGTAGTGCGAGACTTTATAGGTCACGGTGTGGGTGCAAGCCTTCACGAGGAGCCTGAAGTTCCAAACTATGGTGTAGCTGGTCGAGGTCAACGACTTTTGCCGGGAATGACTATAGCGATAGAGCCTATGATAAACGAGGGTAAACCCGGCGTTGAGATACTATCCGATAAATGGACAGTTAAGACGCTCGATAGAAAGTTATCATCACACCATGAAAAAACTATAGCTGTGACCGATACGGGGTATATATTACTCACCGATATTTAAGGGGAAGCTATGATAATGTGGTATCGAGAGGGAGATGTTGT
>CAYJGP010000137.1:0-4739 GCA_964369435.1 uncultured Oscillospiraceae bacterium
AACACCGAAGAAATCATCATATAAACCATCCACTTCACTGTAACTGATACTCTCATCTCTTAAAACTTCGAGAATCGGAATATAAACTGAATAACTGCCAGTACTGTATGCTATCTCATTGCTATATACCTCTCCACCACTCTCATCGGTAATTTTTAAGGTAAATGTTATTTTTGTTAAATTAGCATACCCCTCTTCACTAACTGAATAGGCATTGCTACACCCAGTTAGAAAAAGAGCAATTAAAACCAAAACTGTTATTATTCTTTTCATTTTCCCTCCTTTTTACTCGGTACCTTGAATTCGTTTCGTTCATCTTGAATATTTAAAGCCTTCAAAATTGTTCTGTTATAAAGTTTTACAAAAAATGTTATCAAAGGGCCTAGCATAAACACACTGATAATTGTTCCCACTCCAAGCACTCCGCCGAGTAATGCTCCTACCATAGAAAATGTAAAATCTGATGTAATCTTTATGTATTTATAAGGTATTCTTGTAAAATCTGATATACCGAATATAAGTGCATCTGTGCTACCAAGTCCAAACCGAACACCAATAGCAAGTCCTATTCCTACCGATTCGATAATGATACCTGCAATCAAAAACAAAACTCTTATACCAAATGAGTATTCCCCTGGAAATATCATATCAAAATACGGCTCTAAAAAGCTGAGCATAGGTCCTAATGTAAATGAGCCTAAAAAAGTTCCAACAAAAACATTTTTACGGGCAAGTAAACAAGCTAGAACCAAAAAAGTTACATTATTTAAAAGGGTTAGTGTCCCAAAAGAAAACGGGAAAACATTCATAAGGCCCTGTACAAATAACGAAATGGGATCGGTACCAAAGCCACTTTCAACAAAAAACAATACACCTATAGCTAATAATACAATATATATGAAAAATAAAACACTCTTTTTAATTGCAACTGAAACAGTCAAACTTTTTAATTGATTCAAAATTTTTCCTCCGATATTTTTATACTAAAATCCTCATATAATAGAGACAGGTTTCTATTATAATGTGGATCTCCATTTTTTAAAAAATCACTATATTTTGATTTGAAAAAATCAATTTCGCTATGAAAACGCTTCATCTTTTGCACGCTATCTTCATTTCCACGGCTTTTACTCTCAAAGTGATAAAGCGTAGCTTCTGGTAAAAAAACATTTCTGTACCCTGCGTTTTTAAGTTTCAAGCAAAGGTCAACATCGTTAAATGCGACCGAAAGTTTCTCTTCAAATCCACCAACAGATAAAAACTTATCTCTGCTAACTAAAGCTGCCGCCGCAGTTACAGCTGAAAGCTCTTGTGCTACACAAAGTCTCGCAAAATATCCAAAGTCACTTTTAAGGAAATGCTTGTGAACATGACCTGCAACACCACCAAGACCTACAATTATTCCAGCATGTTGTATAGTATCATCTGGGTAAAACAGTTTCGCTCCAACAGCACCCACATCATCATGGGCAGCATACCTTACCATACTTTCAAGGCTGTTTTCATCGATAAACTCTATGTCGTTATTTAAGAAAAAAAGAAGGTTACCATTTGATTTATCAACAGCAAAATTGTTAATTGCAGAGTAGTTAAAGCTTCCCTTATAGTTTATAATCTTTATTTTTTCATCGCTTTTTAGCGATTCATAGTAGTCGAAAGTTTGTCTCTCTACTGAGTTGTTCTCTACAATAATTATCTCGATATTTTTATAGCTTTGCTTTAATAGAGACAAAACCGCTCTTTGCAAAAACTTCACATTATCTTTATTTGGAATAATTACCGATACAAGTGGCAAATTTGCAAGTTCATAACATGTTTTATAGGTATTTGGCGCTTCACCGCAATAAGCAGTTGCTGCTATCCCCTTCGACTTATAAAAATCATTTAAAGCACGAATACCGCTTGTTGTTGTGTAATTTTTGTTTTCAGGGTTTGCTGCGGTGCTGTTTTCAGTTACACGCCAGTGATAAAGCACCTTTTCAATATGAACTATCTTTTTTGCAGCATCGGTTGCTCGAAGCACAAAGTCGAAATCTTGTGCACCATCATACCCTTCACGTATTCCACAAACACTATCGTATAGCTCTTTTGAAACAACATTCAAGTGAGATATATAGTTGTAACTTCGAATAGTATACGGTGAATAAGATGGCTTAAAATGCGGATCAAACCGCTTATTGTTGCTATCTATTTTATCTTCATCAGTGTATATAAAGTCAGCACCCTTTACAGCCTCTTTATATATTTCTGACAGCGCATTTATGGCTAACAGATCATCGTGATCAACAAAAACAATATAACCACCAGTCGATACCTCTACAGCTGCTTTGGTATTTTTAGCAATACCCATATTTTCTATTTTTTTGTAGACAAATCTTTTATCACAAAGCTCATCAACTATCTTCTTGCGAGAATCATCGTCTGAACCATCAGCTAAAACTACCTCAAAATTTATATAGTTTTGCAAAATAAGACTACTAAGCAATTCTTTTAGAAAAATCTCATCTGTATTGTATAGCGGCACAACGACAGAAAACTTGATATCACCACTATACTTCTCACCTGCACAAACGCTACTTTGTCTTATAAACTTTTCATAGTCGTTATTTTTCTTTTTGTTGTTCCTACCGACTCTTTTACCAATTGTTCTAAAAAGGGTGCTTACCCCTTGTTTTTTTGTAATTTCAAAAACTCTTCCAGCATAATATCGGATTTTATATAAGTTCATATTTCACCTTAAAGCACATCTGCAAAAGATGGTCGCAACTTTTTAAACACACTTGCCCCAAAGATGGTAAACAACGCAACAAATGACCAAAAATACAAAGTTTCAAGTGGCTTTTCAAAAAACCAAACACCATATATAATGCTCTCTCGAAATCCTTCAGTTATATAGAATACAGGATTTACAAGAGCTATAAAACGAAGATTACTATCTGATATCATCGTATAGTTCCACATAATAGGTGTTGCCCACATCCCAATCTGCATAACAATATCAAGGAGCGGTGAAAAGTCTTTTAAGAATGACGAAAATGAAGTGAACAGCCAAGAAACCGATGCAATAAGCGCTGTTGCGCAGATAATATAGTAGATGAGCTGGACAAAATGCACGATAAATGGCATTCCATTAGAAACCGATATGACAAGTAAAATACATACTAAAAACAGATGTACGATTATTGATGAAATTATTTTCACTACAGGCAGAACAGATATTGGAAATACAACTTTTTTCACAAGAAAATTATATTCGTGAAGACTATTTGCAGATGCCAAAATCCCTTCGCTTATATAAAACCACGGTATAAGGCCGCAACACATCCAAACGATAAAAGGAACACCGTCAACAGGTGTTGAGCGGAGTCCAACAGTAAATACAATATATAGCACAGCAATTGTAGCTGTGGGTTTAATAAATGCCCAAACAAACCCCAGAATTGACGATGTGTATCTCTTTTTAAAATCGTTTATTCCAAGATTTAGTATTAGTGCAATATTCTTTTTTATTTCAAATAGTATATCAGTCTTTCTTTCCATTAAACCTCTCCCGTCAATGACACTAATTATACACTTTTTTACAAATATTCGCAACTAAAACTATTATGGACAGACAACAAACAAGCTATAACTTTCATACCTCTTTTAAAAGGAGGGAAAATCATGTTAGAAATATTGTTAATATCTTTGTCCTCGATGATATTTTTTGCTCTACATTCGATAAATTCATCGTCATTTCCAAAACCGCTAACGCCGCAAGAAGAGCTCGACTATTTTAAAAAGATGGAAGATGGTGATATGTTAGCGCGAAACAAACTAATTGAGCATAATCTGCGTCTTGTCGCCCACATAACTAAAAAATACTACTCGGTAACTAAAGATGTAGATGACCTAATTTCAATAGGCACAATAGGACTTATTAAGGCTGTCAATTCATTTGACTACAAAAAAAGTATAAAATTTTCAACTTATGCTTCAAGGTGTATTCAAAACGAGCTTCTTATGCATTTTAGGAGTAGCCGGAAAAATCAAGGAAACGAGGTTTTATTTTCAGACCCGTATGACAATGAAAAGGATAGCGTTTCTATTATAGACCTTATTTCGACAAACGAAGATATCGTTGAAATAATTGATACAAAGATAAAAACCACGCAACTACTATCAGTTTTATCAAAACTTTCAAACAGAGAGCGCGAAATTATGGTTATGCGTTATGGTCTTTACGAAACGATACCCCTACCTCAAAGAGAGGTTGCTAAAAAACTCGGCATATCAAGAAGTTATGTTTCAAGAATTGAGAAAAAAGCTCTCACAAAGTTGCGCTACTTTTTTGAGAGAAGCGGTTATGATAACGAAACCTTTTAATAATTCATGCGTTTTACTGCAGAAAATCCAGCCCTATTGGCTGGATTTTTGTTGTTTTGAAAAGTTTTATACTATCTAGTGAAAACTTTATTTAACTTAAATATTCGTTGATTTATGCATATCTCACAAGCCACTTTAAGATAGGGTTTTTATCCCCTCAATATGCTCATACAACATCTGCACATCAATAACATTAATTCTAGTGTCACCATTTAAATCGTTAAAGCTATCGTACACTGCTTCTTCGCTTACAAGTCGCATCAATTCATTAAAATCCGCTATATCAACTAATCCATCTTTGTTTATGTCGCCTTTTGAGTAGATGATTTCCACATCTTCCTCAACAAGATAGACAAAGTTTGTCGTCTTGCCAA
>CAYJGP010000138.1:0-4419 GCA_964369435.1 uncultured Oscillospiraceae bacterium
AAAATAACAGAATAACAGGAGAGAAAAATGGCAAAACAAAAATTAAGAAGAACAAACCAAGAAATAGAGCAGAATATAGAACAAGTAACCCAAAATAATTCTATTGAAAATGCAGATACAAACAGCGGCAAGATATTTCAAAAATTCGCTATAAAAGAAGTTGTATTTTTGGCAATACTTTCTGCATCACTTTTAGTTACTTGTGGTGTAATGCCACTTGTTCTTCCGGTTATTGATGTATTATTCGGAATAGCACAATTAGTTACCGGGTTGCAAATGTCGTTATTCATAACACTGGGATTAATAAAAGTAAGAAAACCATTTACATTGTCTTTAATACTGCTGTTTATGAGCATATTAATGATATTTATGGCTGTGCAGACTTTTTATGGCAATTTGCTTACAATGATACTGGTTGAAACATTGATATTAGTTATATTCAGAGGCTACAAAAAAGATATAGCTTGTTTTGTGGCAGGTGCTATTGTCCCACCAGTTGGATTGATAGTCCCTACCATTTGGAATGCTGTTGTTGCCCCTGATGTTTTTGCAGCTTTAATGAGCAATACCTGGATAGTAATAGGTATGATATTAGCTGTAACTGCAGTGGGGTTAATAGGTGCATTTTTAGGGCTTAAAATAGGCAAAGAGATGACCAAAGCAGGAATAGTATCGAAGTAGGATAAAATGAAAAGATTAATAATAAAAAGACCATTGTATCCAATTTTGTGTATGCTGCTATCACTAGCTACATTGATTTTTGGGCTGATAATGGCTACAAAAGATAATATTTACATATTTTATATAGCAGTTTACTTTTTATATCTAGCCTTTGGCTACTATAAGTCTTGTATAGCGATTATTCCAAGTTTGATAATTACAACATTTGTCATAGGTGGATTGACATACCTAATAACAAATGATTTAATAACAACTTACCACTCGTTTAATCGAGCATTAGCAATAACTTTTGCAGTCATTCCGGGTTTGAGTGTTAGCACCACGCATTTCGTAAGGAATTTAAGGCAGCTAAAAGTTAACAAGATTGTAACCCTCGGCATGCTAATTACTCTTAATTTTATTCCGCTTTTTATAAAAGAAATGAAACAGATAAAAGATGCTATGAAAACAAGGGGAGTAAGCATGTTCCTTAATTTCAAAGTGTTTTACAGGGCATTTATTTTGCCGCTTTTTGTCAGGATATTGCAAATTTCAGACACTTTATCACTCAGCGTGGAAACAAGAGGTTTTGTGACAGATAAAGTGCAAACAACAATATTTGAGCCTATCAAATTCACAGCCAGAGACATTGTTTTTGTCATGCTGTTTGTTGCTTGTATGGTAGGAGGCGTGCTAATATGAACATCGCAATTTCGCTGAAAAACGTATCATTTTCTTACAATAACACTGCGAGTAGCAGGGTGCTATCAAATGTAAATATAGATCTATACTACGGCAAAATCACGCTTATTGCAGGAGCTTCCGGACAAGGAAAATCCACCTTGTTTCATATAATGAACGGCGTTGTTCCAAACTCGATAAAAGGCAATTTGACGGGTGAAGTACTAATAAACGGTAAAAATATATCTACGCTGAATATTGGGCAAATTGCAAGAGATGTGGGTAGTGTATTACAAAATGCAGAGCTTCAAATTATACATCCGATAGTGAAAGAAGAAATAGCTTTTGGGCTTGAAAATATGTCGGTGCCAAGTGATGATATGCACAGAATGATAGACAATGCCTGTGCCGATATGGGGCTTAGCAAAGAGGATAAAACACTCCATTTATCAGGTGGGGAAAAGCAAAGACTAATTACAGCAACAACGTTAGCGCTTAATTCTAAGATAATAATATTAGATGAGCCGCTTGCCAATTTAGATAAGCAAGCATCAATACTACTGCTACAAAAACTTAAATTTCTAAAAGATAAAGGCTATGCTATCATAATTATTGAACATAGGCTGGATATGGTTATTAACTATGTGGATGAGCTATACCATGTGGAAAACAAGGCTGTAAAAAAAGTGGAGAACCATCACGAATATATTGTGTCAAGCAGCGTTAAAATACAAGATATTTGTTCAAAAAAAGAATGCAACGAAGTGCTGTTTGATATTAAAAACTTAACATACACTATCAAAAATAAGACTATTATTGACAATATAGATTTAACAATTTATAAAGGTGAAAGAGTGGTAATCCTTGGCGACAATGGTCAAGGTAAAAGCACATTTACAAAGCTGCTTGCAAGGCTTATTCGGGCAAGTGATGGAAGTGTTACTCAAAACTTGAATGTGAAATTCCCGGAGAAAAAAGGAAATAAACAATGGTTTAAGGAAGTTGCTTATGTTTATCAAAATCCAAACTATCAATTATTTATGGCGACAGTAGAAGATGAAATTTTATTTTCAGCACACTCTGTTGATTACGCGCAAAATATTGTTGATATGTTTGAGATAGAACCACTTTTAGACAGGCATCCACATTCACTTAGTGAAGGGCAGAAAAGAAAAATTGGCGTGGCTACAATGCTGTCTATGAAACCGCGAGTAATTATATTTGACGAGCCTACTGTTGGACAAGATTACACATCGCTCAATAATTTAGTTAATATAATTAATACTATTCACGAAGAAGAAAACAACACAGTTTTAACAATTACCCACGATATAAGATGTGCTGAAGCCTTAGCCGATAAGGTGATTATCATAGAAAAAGGCAAGATAATCAGAGTTGGTGGAAAAGAACTTGTAAAAGAGTATTTTAACAAGTGATAATTCTATCCAAACAAATATGCTTAACGCACCTTTAAAACGCAAAATAAAAGACACAGCTTCGGCTGTGTTTTTTTAGGTTTAATCATAATTTGAAGAAAATAGGACTAACGGTTTTTCGTTGACAGCATTGCAAAAAAGGAAGTATAATGTAGTTATTAGGAAAAATTTTTGTTATCCTGTGCTTTGACTTGATTTGTGGATAATGGTACCAGTGAGTTTCTTCAAAATGCAGTATGCTCACAATAATATTTATTTTATAAACTAGCTTATTTGATATAGTCAGGAGAGATAGAATGAAGCTTTTAAAAATATTATTTGCTTTGGTAGTCATCATCAGTTTGTTCGTGTCTCTTTATGTTGCAAAAGCAACATATGTTGACATGGAGATAAAAGAGCAAAATTTAATCGAAACATATGCAGATAGAATTCAATCAGCACTACAATCACAAATACAAGTTAGCCAGATTCTAGGTGAAATATTAGTTATACAGAATGGTCAGATTATTGATGCGCATTTCAATAGAATATCTGAGTCTTTATATAATGCAAACATAGAACCTTCTATTGCTTATCTTGAAAATGGAATTTTCACACAAGTGTACCCTTATGAATTAAACTATTTTCTTTTGGGGCACAATGTATTTGATGATGAAACGGCAATGGGTGATGCGATTTTGGCAAGAGATAGTGGTGAAATAGTTGTATCTGGTCCTTATAAGCTCGCTGGTGGTCAAGTAGGTATTGTTATTCGCAATCCAGTGTTTATTAATAATGAATTTATAGGATTTTCTGCTGTGGTAGTTCATGCTGATAAACTTCTCTCATCAATTGCTATAACAAACCTTCCAAACCTTGGATATGAACTTAAAATAACCTCAACATATCAAGAGGAAAAATTAGAGCTATTTATTTCTGAAGGTTATAATAGAAACTATGCAAGTAGTTATAATTTTAAGTTTGGCGACGCTGATTTACAAATGGACTTACATATTAAAGACAAAACATTAAAGGCTACAGCTAGTTTTATTACATGTTTTTTGGTTCTGTTAGCTATTAGCATGTTAGCTTATAAATTTATAAAAAAAGCTAGTATAGCTCGAGAAAATTTAAATATAAAGCTTGAAACAGATCCTTTAACAGGTGCTAGTAATAGAGTGAAAATTGAAAAATATGTTAAGGGAGCAGAGGATGCGCAGTTTGTGTTATTCTACCTTGACCTTAATAAATTTAAACCTGTTAATGATAACTATGGTCATGAAATGGGCGATAAAGTTTTGGTTGCCTTTGTTCAAAGGATGAAAACTATATTAAAGAGTGATAGTATTGTAGCGAGAGTTGGCGGAGATGAATTTGTAGTTATAGTGCCTAATGTCACAAATGATGCAGAGGCCTTATCAATAAGCCGACGAATAAAAGAGAGGTCCGAAGCTGTATTTTCTTTTGATGATGTTAAAATAAAAATTTCTTCTAGTATTGGTTATGTGTTTTCAAGAGAAGCAAAAGACCTATCTGATTTATTGACAATCGCTGATAAAAAGATGTATGCTGAAAAACAAAAGAGCAGGATGAGCAGTTAAATTTGCCTATTTCAATTTTGAAAACTAAAATATATCAAAAAATACATGCAACTTTTAAAGCA
>CAYJGP010000138.1:4429-4725 GCA_964369435.1 uncultured Oscillospiraceae bacterium
TGTTTTTTTGTTATAAAAATAATTGTTATGATTTAAGATCTTAGAGTATGTAAAGGGTTTGATTAAGGTGAAGCGGATGTGAGATATATTAAAAAATAGAAAAGCGATAGCTAAAAGAGGGATAGGTCGAGAGTAGGGTAATAGGTGGGCAAGGTAAAAGGTTATTTGTATAATGATAAGTGATAGATCGCTTAAATGGTCGAGGAAGAGTTTTGAAAAGTAAAATCGGAAATAGTGATACTACGAGTAAAGTTTTTTAAAAAAATTCTTGACAAATAAAAGTAGTTAGTCTAATA
>CAYJGP010000139.1:0-4594 GCA_964369435.1 uncultured Oscillospiraceae bacterium
TCATCATTAAATTAATTTAAAAAAGATAAAGGTTTATAAAAAAATTATATTGAAAATATAAGTTGATAAAAGCTTCAAGGTTACTATTTAATTTATCATTTTGTCAGCTATAACCTTAAAATATTCAAAGCAAAAACTACACTTGTAACATCAAATAACACGTTTATGTAATACCGTTGAAACTGATTTTTACATTAAAAACAATAATTATTTTCAAAAACTATTGTTAAATTGAATCTAATAGTGTAAAATATATTTAAATGAAAAAAATGCGAGGTTAATTAGTGATAAAACTATACAAGAAGTGGTTACAAAATGCCGCGATACGAAACAAGTTTATCCCAACACAAATCATAATAATAACCGTAATTTTAGTTATTGGGTTTACTTCTGTATTCTCCGTTTATACGCTTAACAATATTTCTCAAAATATATTTAATGTTAATGTTGCCCATACCGACATGTTGCACGACATCGTAGCTACTATGTACAGATGTAGAGTAGTTGGAAGAGATATATTGCTAACAGATGACGAGGGAGAGCAGATTGCTTATTATGCCGATTATATCATTGCATTTGAAACGCTTGATTATCAGATGCAAGAATTTGCAAATACGCTCACTGGAGATAAAAAAGAGCGGTTTGAAGCGATAATTATAGAAAAAGATAAATATAAAGAGAGTATGATTCTCTCAGCTGATATTCAAATACAAGACGGCGACTATGAAGAAGCGCTTATTGCTCTAAAATCAGTAACTCCTATTGCAAATGAATTTTTTGGCAGTATCAATAGCTTTCTATCCGATGAAACAACGCTCATGGAAAATGCTCTTGACAAAAACGATCAATCTGTTGTCACTGCGCTTGTTATTGTAATATTTATTAATGTTGCTGCTTTTGTACTTATATATGTAACAACTCAAACATTTGCAAAAACAATATCAGCTTCACTTGTAAAACTCGAAAAATCAGTTTCTACTATTTCACGGACTGGTAATATGAAAACACCTATTGATGAAGAGCTTTTCACAAAAGACGAAACAGGTCGAATAGCACGAGTTGTTGATGAATTTCGAAGTATGCTACTTGCCCACTCTTATAACGATACTTTGACTGGCGGATATAATGCAAAAGCCTACCACGAAGAGATAAACGATCTCTTTGGCACGAAATTTAGTCCACCTGTTACACAAAAGTTCTGGTGTATCGTATTTGATATGAATAACCTAAAGATAATCAATGACTCTCAAGGACATGTTGAGGGCGACTATGCAATTAAAACAACATTTACGATAATTAATTCTGTTCTCAAAGATAATGGAAAAGTTTTCAGAATAGGTGGCGATGAATTTTTCGCTATGGTTTATAATTTAGATGAAGCTGAACTTTTACAAAAAATTGCCACTATCGAAGAAAAAATAGTTAATGCAAATACAAATAGAGTGTATAAATTCTCAGTAGCTATTGGGTATGATGAATTTATTGGAAATAGTAAAGAAGATTTTGAAGAGCATTTTAAAATCGTCGATAAAAAGATGTATTTGCATAAAGAAGAGTCTAAGCGGATTGAAAGCAGACCAGATTACGATTAGTTTAAAAGTTAGTATTAAAAAAAACGGTGTTTTTGATAAACACCGTTTTTATTTTTTATGTAACCTATTAGTCTTTTAAAACAAGGCCATCATCGCTCATGCTCTCAACAATAGCTAGCGACTCAACACGAACACCTAAATCGCGAACGATCTTCCCACCATCTTGAAAAGCTTTTTCAATAACTATTCCGCATCCAGCAAGGGTTGCTCCTGCCTGTTTCACAATATTTATCAGTCCAAGCAAAGCCTGTCCATTCGCCAAAAAGTCATCTATTATAAGGATTTTATCATCTTTGGTTATAAATTTTTTTGACATCTGTATGTCAACAACTGTGCCTCTTGTAAAAGATTTCACCTCAGCGTAGTACAGCTCACCATCAAGGTTTTTACTGCTTGTCTTCTTTGCAAAAACCATCGGCACTCCAAACTCTAATCCTGCGAGCACTGAAACCGCAATTCCTGACGCCTCGATAGTAATAATCTTCGTTATACCTTCTCCGTCAAATCGTCTTTTGAATTCTTGTGCAAGTTCTTTCATTAAAACTGGATCAATCTGATGGTTTAAAAAACTATCTACCTTCAAAATGTTCCCCGGACGAACTTTTCCATCCTTCAATATTCTCTCATTTAAAAGCTTCATAAAACCCTCCATCTCTTTACTATGAGTTTACAATAATTTATTAGTTATTTCAATGCAAATTCTTTACATAATTTATCACAATTTACCGATATATTCTGTATAGGGTTTTAATAAATCGACAAAAAGGTTGTTATGAGCATATCTTTTATCTTCAGGTGGCAACTCCATATAGTTTCCATAAAGCTCTTTTAGATAACTATCGTAATCCCCTACTATTGGATATTCGCTACCCTCAAAACTATAGCTTACATCCTTTTCAAAATATTTTAGTGGGATGAATGAATTCTTTTTTGGCTGTTCAATTACCAAAACGGTATCTGCATTTTCGCAATCAAAACTTTTGAGTTTATTTACAAAATGCATAATCACACGCTCACGCCCGAAAATCGAACATAGTGTTTTTGCAAAAAATGCTCTCTTTTTATCTTTTAGCACATCTTTAGCAACGATAAACGATAAAATCCTTGAAGTGCGCCATATTTTTTCACGGTTTTTCTCGGTATCTTTAAATTTGTATAGAGGAAAAATATCTATGCAAAGCCCATAATGCATTAAAACATCTTTATAATCAAGATTAATAGCAGTTGAATTGTTATCACATATTTTTACCATCTTTAGAAAGAAATTCTTGTCCGTTAGGTAGTCTTGATAAAAAAGAAAATCAGAAAGTTCTTTTTTGCAGGCCTCTTTAAACCTCGCAACATCACTCTCAAACATCAAAATGTCGATATCATCATCCCATGGAATTATCCCACCGTGACGAACAGCTCCAAGTGCCGAGCCGAAACCCAGATAAAACTTAATATTATTCCTATTACAAATATCTCGAACCTCACCTAGTATAGAAGTTGCAACTTTTTGCATTCCAACAAGTGTTTCTTTATCCATACTACACCTCTTTTTTCACATATTTTATAACAACAAAAAGTGCCGATAAGCTGACAAAGCTAAGCACTATAAACATATATCTGTATCCGACAAAGGCAACAAGATAGCCTGTTAAAATCGGCCCTCCCAGTATCCCCGCACTATATATCGACTGATATATCCCCATAGCTGTTGTTTTCTTCTCATAAGGTACCGCAGTAGGAATCATCGCCATCGACCCAGAAAGACCTGTTCCAAGGCCAAAACCACCTATCAGCGTTATTATGTATAGAAACAGAACTGAATATGTAATAGCACAAAGAGTTGTGTATACAGTCATCGAGATAAAGCTTATTATAAGTATCCTGCGAAGTCCCCATTTAGATACAAATTTCGAGCCGCACAGATAACTGCCTACCACCTGTGCTGCTGCATAGGTTGCTGTTAACATTCCGATATCAAACTCCGATGCACCTATAGTTGGCGCAAAACTTGATATAAAAGTATAAGCTGTTGCAAAGGTTACAAACTGAACTGCCGTTCCAAGATACGACGGTATTAAAATATCCCTGTTACTCGCAACCAAAACAAGCTCTTTTAAAGAAACTGGTTTCACAACTCTCTTTTTTTCTGCTGTGAAAAGGGTTAGAATAGTTGCGATAAGTGCCGCTGCAGCGCTTATTAAAAAAGGAGCTTTTATATCTAGTACTGCAGATATCGCCGCACCAAAAAGAAGTGAGAAAACGCGACCTAAGCTATTGTACACATTTATAACGCCTATAGATTTTGCCCCATCTTCAGCTTCAAAATAGTTGTTATACATAATAGTTACACATACCCATGTAGATGATCCAACACCAGTTAAAACGCGTAGAACTAGAAAATGCCAAGTTTCAAAGCTGAAATACATAAGCGTGCATGCAATAAAATTAACAAAACATCCAAGCGCTATAAATACCTTATGGCTTTGATACTTATCGCTTATCATACCCAGTGGAATTCTGCAAAATATCTGCGATATCCCAACAGCGCCAGAGATAAGACCGATAAACTCTGGAGTTGCTCCAAGTAATGAAAGGTTTGGGGTCATATATGATACGTATGCATAGTGGGAAAACCAGAATAGTGCCGTTATAATGCATAGTAGCATCTTTTTTGAGTTAGTTATCATTAGTACCCCTTTTTAATAGTTTAGATGCCATTTTAATTATCTCTTTAAAATTAACAGCTACAATAACTGCAGCAATAGCAAATGCATAGATCTCACTGTATGGAATATCCATAACCATAATAACCGCTTCTGCGACAAGAAGTAATACTAGCGGGAAAAACTTAAGTGGATTAATCTTTATTTTAATAAACTTTCTTGTATCTATAATTCTTACGATAAAAACTAAAAGATAGCTTATTAGAGTAGCTACTGCAGCTCCCTGCACTCCCCATACCGGTATCATAAATAGATTGAACAGAACATTCGATACAGAACCAAGCATTG
>CAYJGP010000140.1:0-3160 GCA_964369435.1 uncultured Oscillospiraceae bacterium
AAGAGGAGACAGATATTATCTGTGAGCTCTGTGGGAAAAATATGATTATAAGACAAGGTAGATTTGGTAAGTTTTTGGCGTGTCCTGGATTCCCTGAGTGTACAAATACAAAGAAACTTATAATTGAAGTGACAGGTAAGTGCCCGCAGTGCGAGGGTAATTTAGTTGAGAATAAGAGCAAAAAGGGCAAGAAATTCTATGGTTGTAAAAATTATCCAGATTGTAACTTTATGACATGGGATTTGCCACAAAAAGAAAACTGTCCTGAGTGTGGAAGTACGCTATTTAAAAAAGGCTTTCGTGGCGGAGCTGTCAGCTGCTTAAAAGATGGTTGTGGTTTCACCAAAGAGAAGAAAGCGCCAGCAGAGAAAACCACAGCTGCTAAAACCACCAAGAAAACAGCCGCTAAAAAGACAACGACCAAAAAAGCGACAACAACTAAAAAGGCGGCGACCAAAAAAACAGCAACAACTAAAAAGAGCACAACTAAAAAGGTGAGCGATGATTAATGTTATAGGTGCAGGACTTGCAGGGTGCGAAGCGGCACTTGCTATTTCACGTGAAGGCGTGCCGGTAAGACTTTTTGAGCAGAAACCGATACGGATGAGCGCGGCTCACCAAAGTGATTATTTTGCAGAGCTTGTCTGCTCAAATTCGCTAAAAGCGAAACGTGTAAACTCAGCAGCAGGACTTTTAAAAGCAGAGATGGAACTGCTCGGTTCAGCGGTTGTTAAAGCGGCAAAAAAACACGAGGTTTCAGCTGGTGGAGCGCTTGCAGTTGATAGAAACTTGTTCTCGCGTGAGATTACAGAGATGATAAAAAACGATAGCAATATCGAGGTTGTCGATGGCGAAGTTGCAGAGCTGCCAAGTGGAATAACCATTATTGCGACAGGTCCTTTGACCGATGGAGCGCTTGCAGAAGAGATATCGAAACTCTGCGGCGAAAACCTCTCGTTTTACGATGCGGCAGCCCCCATTATAACAGCGGAATCTGTTGATATGGAGAGTGCATATTTAGCGGCACGATATGATAGAGGAGACGCGGATTATATTAACTGTCCGCTAAACAAAGAGGAATATCTGCATTTTGTGGAAGAGCTTACAAAAGCCGATACGGTGATACTCAAAGAATTTGAGCGTGGTATGGTATATGAGGGTTGTATGGCGGTTGAAATCCTTGCAAAGCGTGGGGTGGATACTCTGCGGTACGGACCGCTAAAACCAGTAGGTCTTGATGACCCAAAAACCGGTAGATGGCCGTATGGCGTGGTACAACTTCGAGCGGAAAATCGTGAGAGGACGCTATTTAACTTAGTTGGATTTCAAACAAACTTAAAGTTTGGCGAACAAAAAAGGGTCTTTTCGCTAATACCTGCCCTTAAAAATATGGATATTATAAGATATGGAGTTATGCATAGAAATAGCTTCATAAACTCACCAGCTCTGCTAAACTCTGATTTGTCGCTAAAGTCAAATAGCGATATATTCTTTGCAGGACAGATAACTGGAGTTGAGGGATATTGTGAGTCGGCGGCATGTGGAATATATGCGGGTATTAATGCCGCACGGAAGGTAAAAGGGGAAAAACCTCTGCCTCTGTTCGCAGAGACGATGACAGGAGCGCTTGTTTCGTACATAACAAGCTACGAGGGAAAAAACTTCCAACCGATGGGTGCGAATATGGGGATACTACCACCGCTACCCAATAGAATAAAATCAAAAGAAGAGCGCTATGCATTAGTTGCAGAGCGTGCACTACTTAGAATGAGGGATGTTAAATGAGGATAATTGCAGATGTTTTTGGCTCGGATAACGGACATGTCGAGCTTATTCGAGGATGTTTTGATGCGAAAAACGAACTTTCGGTAGATATAACACTTGTAGGCGATGAAGTGAAGATAAAAGGTGCGCTAAAGGAGCTAAATATTCCTGAAAACGCATTTATGATAGCCCATGCACCCGAAGTTATAACGATAGAAGAGGATGCGAAAAACGTTATAGACAAAAAAGAGACCTGCTCGATGGGCAAGGGACTTTTGATGCTCAAAAAAGGAGAAGGCGATGCTTTTGTTACAGCTGGATCAACTGCTGCGTGCGTTATGGGAGGCGCTTTGATAGTTGGTAGAATAAAAGGAGTTCGCAGACCGTCTATAGCTCCTATTATGCCGGGCGATAACGGTTCGTTTATGCTTATAGACAGTGGTGCGAATGCCGATTGCCGACCTGAAATGCTAGCGCAGTTTGGCGTTATGGGTTCTGCTTTTATGTCGGCACATATGGGAATAGAAAACCCAACTGTTGGCCTTGCGAATATCGGAGCTGAGGAGAATAAGGGTAATGCACTGTATGTTGAGGCGCATGAGCTTCTCAAAAAAGAAAAAATAAACTTTGTAGGTAATGCCGAGGCTAGATACATCCCTACAGGGGATTTCAACGTTGTTGTAGCAGATGGATTTGTCGGCAATATCATCCTAAAGCTTACAGAGGGCGTTGCGATGATGCTTACAAAGAATATAAAGAGTATTTTTACAAAGAATATATTCACAAAGCTAACTGCAGTTGTACTAAAAGGTGGACTTGCAGACTTTAAAAAGAAACTCGACCACGATGAGATAGGTGGCGCGCCACTTCTTGGACTTCGTGCACCTGTTATAAAAGCGCATGGAAGCAGCAATGCAAAGGCTTTTAAAAACGCTATAAGACAGGCGAAAAACTTTAAAGAAGGCGGTGTTGTCGAAAAAATTACGGCGGCACTTTCAAAAAGCGAGGGCTAAAATGGAAAAACTGGAACAGACAATAGGATATGAATTTTCAGATAAGACACTCTTAAAGAGGGCACTTGTCCATTCTTCCTATGCAAATGAAGAGGGAGTGGAGAGCAACGAGCGACTAGAATTTCTCGGCGACTCGATTTTATCACTTGTAATAAGTGACTTCCTATACCTCAATTTCACAAGCCTTCCAGAAGGAGATTTAACAAGGCTTCGCTCGCTTCTTGTATGTGAAAACTCACTTTATGAGCAAGCTCTAAAGATTAATCTTGGAAAAGCTCTGTTTTTTGGTAAAGGTGAGGAAAAAGCGGGAGGAAGAAAAAGAAAGTCTATACTAGCGGATGCTTTTGAAGCTTTGATTGCGGCAATTTATCTCGATGGTGGAT
>CAYJGP010000140.1:3170-4500 GCA_964369435.1 uncultured Oscillospiraceae bacterium
CTGAAAAATTCATCCTTCGCTCGATGGCAAAAGAGCTTGAAGGGCGAGCACGTGAGAGCTTTAAAGATTTTAAAAGTGAACTTCAAGAGTTTGTGCAGAGCAACTACGATGATAAAATATATTATCGACTTTCATTTGAAAAAGGACCTGATCATCAAAAAGAGTTTGGAATAGATGTTTATCTTGGAAGTGAAAAGATAGGGTTTGGCAGCGGTACAACTAAAAAATCGGCGGAGCAGGAAGCGGCTAAAGAGGCGCTTGTGTATCTAGCGAAATGAAGAGTGGGGCAGTAGCTATATTTATCCCACATCTCGGATGTCCCTGTCTTTGCAGTTTCTGTAACCAGAGAGTTATTTCAGGGGAGCAGAGTGCACCTAAAGCGATCGAGGTTCAAAAGATACTGCAAGATGCCAAAAACCATCTAAAAGAGCGGTGCAAAAATACCGAGATAGCATTTTTTGGCGGAAGCTTCACAGCGATAGAGCGCTCATATATGCATGAGCTTCTGGAGGCGACAAGAGAATTTATCGGCGACGATGGTTTTTGTGGTATTCGCATATCTACAAGACCTGATTGCATCGACGATGAGATACTAGCGCTATTAAAGGGATATAACGTTCGCACTATTGAGCTTGGCGTACAGTCGCTTTGTGATGATGTGCTTGAGAAGAATAACAGAGGGCATACAGCGAAACAGAGCTTAGAAGCTGCAAAACTCATTAAAAATTATGGGTTTTCGCTTGTTCAGATTATGTGTGGCCTTTATGGCGACGATGAGGAAAAAATTCTAAAAACTGCAGAAGAAACGGTTCTAATTAACCCTGATGGTGTGCGTATCTACCCTGTTTTAACCCTGAAAAATACAGAACTTGAGCGTTTATACTTAGAGAAAAAGTATTCGCCATTATCACTTAATGAAGCGGTTTTAATCTCTCTTAAACTAAAAAGGTTATTTGATAAAGCGGGTATTCCTATAGTTAAAATGGGTCTTCACGCATCGAAAGATATCGAGGAAAATTTGGTGGCAGGTCCGTACCATAGCGCGTTTTCACAGCTAGTTTCCTCCCTTGAAATATATGAAGATATAATAGAGGATCTTTGTGGAAGAGAATCTGCTACAGTATATGTTAACCCAAGAAAGATAAGCGATTTTTATGGGCAGAAAAGAGAGAATTTAAAGAAATTTAGATCGGTGGGAATAGATTTAGAGGTAGTTATTTCTAAAGATACCGATAGTTATAGATTAGTGTAGAAAGGACTTTTAGGATATGTTTTTAAAGTCGGTTGAAATACAGGGTTTTAAAACCTTTCCCGAAAAGACAGTTGTCAG
>CAYJGP010000141.1:0-4432 GCA_964369435.1 uncultured Oscillospiraceae bacterium
TATGCAGACAACTGCACTTACAGAAGCGGTATACTATATCTTATTATCGGTTATAACCCCGCTGCACGGATATGGGATAATGCAAAATGCAGAAAAACTATCAAATGGGCGGGTAAAACTGGCTGCCGGCACCCTCTATGGTGCTATAAACACAATGCTCGAGCGAGACTGGATTGCCGCTGTCGGCGAGGGAGCGGGGAGAAAAAAAGAGTATGAAATAACTAAAACAGGCAAAGATATACTGCGCAGTGAGATAGCAAGGCTTTTTGAACTCGCAGAAAATGGAGTGAAAATTTTAGGGGAGGATGTATAATGAGAAAGTCGGTAATTAAATTCTTTGGCGTTTGGGAGTATGAGCGTGAGGAGCGCTGGCTAAACTCTATGGCGGCAAAGGGGCTTACCCTTGTTAGTATGAGCTTTTGTAACTATTTATTTGAGGAGACAGACCCATCGGAATATACAATTCGTCTGCAGCTTCTAAAAAATTCACCCAAAAGCGTTGAGGGTGAGAGTTATATAAAATTTGTTGAGGAAACAGGCGCTACCTATCTGTCGTCGTTTAAAAAGTGGGTATACTTTAAGAAAGCGAAGTCAGAAGGGGAGTTTAACTTAATTTCGGATAGAGGTGCTATTATAAGCCAACTTTCTCGAATTCGAAATCTATTAACATTTTTAATAGCTGCCCTTTTTGTAACTATATTCACCGTTGTTTTTCATTTTAAAGCGAGCGTTTCCACAGGACAGCTTATCTTTCTTTGCGTATCCTATGGCGGAATGATATCGCTTTTGAGCGTTAACTTAGTTCGAGTTATGCTGAAAATTAAGAAGGTGAAAAAAGAGCGAAGTTTGTTTGAGAGTTGATCTTATTTGATAACCCAAAATACAAAAACTAAAAAAGCTGATGTTTCATTTAGAGATAATGAAATATCAGCTTTTAATATATGGTGCATGAAATCTATCTATTTTTACTTTTATAAACTTGAACAATTATTCCTACTATTAAGCCAATAGCTAATATCATAATATTGAGAAACGCACCTGAGAAATTCGGACTATCAACATTTATACGATGAAATATATACTCTGCGATTAGACCAAGCTCGGCTGATACAAGAAAAATATGCCCGATGTAATTTTTCTTGAAAACGATAAGCAAGGCTGAAATTATAAATATTGGTAAGTATATCGTAAACACTACTGACAAATCAATATAATTTATCATACAAAATATCGCCAGTATAAAAATAAATGCAATGGCATCTATGGCAATAAATTTTACAGATTTTTTCATTTTAATACTCCATATAAAAAACTAAAGCTATTACAAACCAAACCTACCCTAAAATCCGTCTATCAAAAGGTACAAAGCCAACCTTCTTATAAACTTTCGAGAGCATTTTAAATGCAACCCTCTCGGCATCTACTGCCGCTTTAGTATAGCATTTTGTAAGGTACTCTTTATCTGCCATAAGCTGCGAGTGGCGCTCTCGCACCGATGCTAAACTATCAGCAACTGCTTCTCCTACCGCTAATTTAAAGTCGCCATAGCCTTTACCGCAAAACTCACGCTGCGACTCTTCAATGGTTTTGCCTGTCGCTGCGGAGTAGATAGATAGCAGGTTGTTTATCCCGTCTTTGCCATCTTTATAAACAATCTCGTTATCAGAGTCGGTAACTGCTCGCTTGAATTTCTTTATAATCTCATCTTTGCTCTCAAGAATATTTACAACGCCGTTTGGATTAGGGTCTGATTTGCTCATCTTTGAAGTTGGGTCTGAGAGGGACATTACCTTTGCTCCAACCTTTTGATATAAAGCCTCTGGTATAGTGAATGTTTCTGAATATGCGCCGTTAAAACGAACAGCAATATTTCGAGCAAGCTCGAGGTGCTGGCGCTGGTCAACTCCAACAGGGACAACATCTGTACCATAAAGCAGGATATCTGCCGCCATTAGGGATGGGTAGGTGAAAAGGCCGGCGTTAATATTGTCGGCATTTTTTGCGCTTTTATCTTTAAACTGGGTCATACGAGAAAGCTCGCCAAACTGGGTATAGCAGTTTAGAATCCATGCGAGCTGTGCATGTGCGGCAACATGGCTTTGGATAAACACAAGGCTACGCTCAGGGTCGAGGCCGCAGGCTAGCAAAAGAGCATAGCAGTTAAGCGTTTGCGCTCGGAGATCCGCCGGTACCTGACGCACCGTAATAGCGTGCATATCAACTATCGAGTAGATGCAGTTGTATTCATCTTGAAGCGAGGGCCAGGATTTCACCGCTCCATAGTAGTTTCCTATATGAAATGTTCCTGTAGGCTGAATGCCTGAAAAAATCGTCTGTTTTTTGTCCATTGTAAACTCCTGTAAATTATCTATCAAGCTCTTTTGTTAGAGCTCCGAGTATTGGTATTGCTTTTTTAATCTGCTCTTTTGTCGGTGTTGAGAAGTTAAGTCTTATCGAGTGGCAAGGTGCGCTCTCGTCAGCTCCGAATGCGTTGCCAGGCACCACCGCAACACCCCTGTTTACCGCCTCTTTGCAAAACGCTAGCATATCCACATGGCTTTGGAGTGTGCACCAGATGAAAAGACCACCGTTTGGTGCTTCAAACTGTACATTTGGGCTAAAATGCTCACTGATAAGCGATGTCATAAGTTCGCATTTCTCTTTGTAAAAAACTTTGTTTTGCTCGATATGAGCGTCAAAATCATATTCAGCTAAGAATTTATGGCAAATCATCTGCGAGAGGATAGTTGTGTGAACATCGTTTACCTGTTTTGCAATTGTGAATTTGCCTATCATCTCATTCGGTGCAACGATATATCCAACGCGAAGTCCAGCACTTAGAATTTTTGAAAAACTGCCAAGGTAGATGACATTTCCATTAGTATCCATAGATTTTAACGAGGGAATATCTTCGCCATAGAATCTGATATCGCCATAAGGGTTATCCTCAAGGATAACAATATTCTCTTTTTGGCAGAGCTCTAAAACATCTTTTCTGTTCTGAAGACTCATAGTAGAGCCAGCTGGATTTTGGAAGTTTGGAATTAGGTATAAGAATTTTACATTTTTATTCAGAGAAAGTGCCTTTTGCAGGCTTTTAGCTGTCATGCCATCTTTATCGATATCGATACCGACAATATTTACATTATAAGCTCTAAATGCATTAAGAGCACCAACAAAAGTTGGGTTTTCGCAAAGGATGGTATCTCCCTCGTTGCAGAGGATTTTCGGGGTGTAGTCAAGCCCTTGCTGAGCACCCGCAACAACGATTATGTCATTTTTCTCCATATCAATGTTATATCTTTTACTCATAAGTGTGCGAAGCTCTGCTCGAAGAGGGGCGTATCCCTCTGATATATTATAGGATAGAGCAGTTGCAGCTTGATTTTTCAAAATATCTGATGCGGCACGCTCTATAAAATCCACAGGAATAGTTTCAAAAGCAGGGTTTCCCGCAGCAAGAGAGATTATACTTGGATCGGTTGCAAATTTTAATATCTCGCGTATAACTGAGGGTGTACCACCGCTGATTTTATCTGAATAATTATATTGCATTTTTATCACTCCTTCATATAAAGATAATAATAGCATAAAACACAGAATTTTTAAACAGTAAAGTTTGACAAATAGGGGGTTTTAAGTGTACTATATCCTTATAAAAAAATAGAAAAGGTGATAATTTTGGCAAAGGTCAGAACAAGATTTGCACCCTCGCCAACAGGGTATATGCATGTTGGAAATCTGCGCACAGCGCTTTATGCCTATCTGCAGGCAAAACAACAAGACGGCACTTTTATACTTAGAATAGAAGATACCGATCAAGGCAGACTTGTCGAGGGAGCGGTTGATATAATCTATAATACCCTCAAAGAAACAGGTCTTTTATGGGACGAGGGTCCAGATATCGGTGGTGAATATGGCCCCTATATCCAAAGCGAGCGCAAAGATAGCTATGGCGTTTATGCGCAGCAGCTTGTGGAAAAAGGCGGCGCTTATAAATGTTTTTGCACAAAAGAGAGAATAGATGAGATGCGTGAAATCCAAAAAGCATCGGGACAACCTCCGAAATACGACGGTCGTTGCAGAGAGCTCTCAAAAGAAGAGATAGAGAAAAACTTATCTGAAGGGAAAAGTTATGTAGTTCGCCAGAAGATGCCACTTTCAGGAGATATAACATTCCATGATGAAGTTTTTGGCGATATAACTGCACCTGCTGATACACTCGATGATCAGGTTCTTATAAAAGCAGACGGTATGCCTACTTATAACTTTGCGAATGTTATAGATGATCACCTTATGGGAATAACCGATGTTATTCGTGGAAATGAATATCTATCATCAACTCCGAAATACAATCTTTTATATGAAGCATTTGGATGGGATGTTCCAAAATATATCCACTGCTCACCAGTTATGAAAGATGCGCAAAACA
>CAYJGP010000142.1:0-4415 GCA_964369435.1 uncultured Oscillospiraceae bacterium
CTGTTATCATTGAAATAATACTGCCCTTTTGCTTAGTTTCTAATTTTGCAGGGCATAACTTTCTTAGTTGAGTAAATACCTTATCTCTTAATATTGCAAGCAGTTTGAACGCAATATAGTGATTTGAGTATTGCTCTATACACTTTAATACTCCAACCATTACTCCAAATACAATTATTAGGGTTAATATTAAAGTGAACGAAACACCCATAAATGCACCTAAAAATTGTGATAGAGCAACAGTACCTAAAACAGTCAATGCAATGGCACACAAAAAACCCAAACTTCCATTTAAAACAGCAAGCACTAACACATACATAAAGCTCCCTACAAGTGCAAATAAACTTGCCATAATCTTCAAACCACTTCTACGCATCCTGTGCCTCCTTGTACCCATTTTCTAAATTAAATTGTTTGGTATATAAATTTTCGTATGCTCCTTTATTTTCTATAAGAGTTTTGTGTGTTCCACTTTCAATAATTTTCCCATTCTCTAACATGAAAATATTATCACTACCTATAACATTATGCAGCCTATGGGTTATAATTAGCACTATACTGTCTTTTGCGAGCATTTGAATATTGTCAATGATTATAGCTTCACTTTCTATATCTATATTACTGGTAGCTTCATCAAATATATATAAGCCTTTTTTCTTCAACAAATTAATAGCGAGGGCTAACCTCTGTCTTTGTCCTCCTGAAATGTTTTCGCTGTCCTCTAAAACAATATAATCAAGTCCTCCAACTTCATTTACAAACTCGTATAAATCCACCTTTTTCAACACTTGATAAATTTCTTCATCAGTTACATTTTCATAATTCAATTTAAAGTTTTCGCGAATACTTGTGTTAAAAACAAAAGTGTTTGCACTTACAACAGAAATTTTATCGTATACACTTTTTCTGCTAAATTCTTTTATATCAGCTCCATTGAAAAGCAATTTTCCGCTATCGACTTCAAGGCCGCCAATTATCAAACTCGCAATCGTACTTTTTCCGCTTCCTGATTCTCCAACAACACCGTTCATTCCTTTTTTTAAGCATAAATTTATATTGTTAAGTACTACCTTGTCTTCTATGTACGAAAATGATAAGTCTTTTAGTTCTACACTGCTCACATCTTCAAGTTCTTTGTTTCCCCATTGTTCTGGCATAAAATCTAAAAAATTCAAAACTTTCTTTCCTGCAGTCGCTCCGTTCATTGCTACATGGAATGCACTTCCAAGCGCTTTCATCGGCAAGAAAAACTCTGCAGAAATTAGCACTAAAAATAATGTTTGTATTGGCAAAATATCTCCACTATTTGCATTTAATAATGACACCACTATTGCTACAGCTGCACCACCAAAGGCTACTAAGTCCATAATGACTATACTTGCTAGCTGCATTACTAGCACTTTCATCGTTATTACTCTGAAAGCTTCAGCCTTATGGGCTAATTCAATTTGCTTTTCATTATCATAAGCAAAAATCTTCAATTCCTTCATGCCGCTTATACTGTCTAAGAAGCCATCACCCATTTTGGTGTATTTTTCCCAATATTTCGCAAACACTCTTTTTGCATATTTAGATACCGCTATTATTGATAGCGGTATTAGTGGTAAGCATCCAATAAGCACAAATGCAGTTTTCCACTCTAGTGTAACACATATAATAAATAATAATATTGGTGCAACCATTGCATACATGAATTGTGGAATATAACTTGTAAAATACAAGTCAAGCTGTTCTACCCCTTCAATTGACATTTGTGTGAGTTCCGCATTTTTTATTTTATTCCCATTTATACCCAAATCGTACATTTTGTTCGTTATTTTTTCTCTTAAAGTCAACTTAACATATGCACCAATCATACTTTTTAGCTTTCTTACTTTTATAGTGCAAAATGCTTTTATTCCTATACAAGCTAAAACTCCAATTATTAAAGGAAAATACACTGAGAGGTCCTGCTCTTTTTTTATAGCTAAACTAATAACATAGCAAAACATCGCAGTTATTGATACACTCGCAATCATTCCAATAACATTTAACATTGTTATCACAAACACATGCTTTTTCTTATCTCCAAGCAGTGTCATTAAATTTTTATCTATCATATTTAACCTCGCTTTTTTGTTCTCTTTTGAATTTTAGTGTTTTTTTCAAATGATCAATTGAAACTATTGGGTGCGAAAAAAGTATTCTTGGCCCTGAAAATCTCATCACTTCAACCATATTTTGCTTCATATCAGCCTTGTAGCATTGTATATTGCAACAAGAACAAAATGGTTTTTCGCCATTATTGTTTTTCTTTCGGTGTGGACAATTCTCTATACGCAAGTAAGAATAGTCAAGTAGTTCTTGCATCTCTTTAGTTAGCTTTTTTTGCCTATACTTCTTTTTGTTATATAGTTTTAACATAATCTCTATAAGTTCTTTTCCTTGATTTTCTTCATCGTATTTTCCTTAAGTGAGCATTGTTTAAGTTATTGTAAATTTCATTTGTTGTACAACAATATAATGAAACTATTTGCGCAAGATATTAACCCATCATTTAGTTAGTTTTTGCTAACTAAATGACAATACAAATTGTATCAAAACTAAGAGCTTTTGTCAAAGCATTGTTTAAAAAAGCAAAAATAACAAGGCACAGCCGAAGCCATGCCTTGAAATGGAAAGTTCAAATAATTTTATTATGTTGGCACAAGTTTTTTGATTGGTGAGAAATAGCAGGTTTTTAGTCGCCGTCGCCACCGTCGCCACCACCATCATAGCCACCGCCATCATAGCCACCATCGTCGCTACCGTCATATCCTCCGTCATCCCAGCCACCAAAATCACCGTCGCTATAACTATCGTCATCAAAGTCACTGCTTCGGCTTACATAGTGTTGGTCTAAATCGCCCGGAGATAGAGTTATATCATTATGGTATCTGCCTTCATAATCACTATTTATTTTGCTGTATTCGTCTTTATACTCTTCACCAAGTTGCCTTAGTTTTTCTTTGTTTTCTTCATATTCGTTGCGAATTTTTTTATCAAAACAAATATACATTATCAATAATGGCGAAAAAACACCAAAAGTTACAATAGTAAAAAATATAAGTTTTCTTTTTTCTTTTTTAACTCTATATGGGTTATATTTCAACGATCTAATCTTATTTCTTATATTATCTCTCTCAATAAAATAGTGCTTTAAATCAGGGTGGACATTTGCATATAAATCTTCGACAACCTCTTCTTTGCCAAGTTCGTTATTAATATTATCGCTGTTCATACGCTACCTCACTTTCATCTGAAAGTTTATATTATATTTCTTCTATATATCATATAAATATTCTGTCCATTATCCGCAAGTCAATCCACCACAGGATAACAAGAGTTTGCGGGCACCTTATATTTGTCTCGCCGTTTATTCGTCTTTGGAACGAAGGCTGGTATTTCCCGATGTCATGAAGCAGAGCAATATTATAATTTAGAGTTTTCAGATGCTCTACTGAAAAACTCTTTGCCAATCGGGCAGTATTCTCACTGTGTTCTTTAATAGTTTGTATATCTGTCTTTGTTTCATATCAGCACCTCAAATCAAACTTAATAAGTTTTATTACTTATCATTATAATACACTATGTAATTTATCTTTTCAACACAAAGTTACTTGATTTATACCTAAAATTATCTCTGTTTTTTTGTTCACTGTGATAATATTCCGATAAATTTAAACTTATTTGGGTCACTCATTCAATGAGTAGTATTTTACAAAAAAAAGAATGGGCATATAGCCCATCCTTTTTATAAGGAGAACAAATTAATTAGTTAAATCTCTCAAGTAGCTCTTCTGCATTGTCTGGGTGACAAACATCTCCGCCAACAACTATCCAATCGTCAACGCTCTCACCGTTTAGGATTGCAACAGCAGCACGAACTGCCTCGCCGCCTTGGTCGTGTGGAGCTTGGTTTAGAGAAGCGTACATCTCACCAGAAATTATAGCTTCAAGACCTTCTTTTGCACCGTCAAAACCAGTTATCATAACATCTTCAAGTCCTGCGTCAACAAGTGCCTGACGTGCACCGAGTGCCATCTCGTCATTTAGTGCTAAAACTGCATCTATGTCTGAGTTTGACTGGATAAGATTTTCCATTATTGTCATAGCATCGTTTCTGTTAAACATTCCAGGCTGTGAAACAAGTAGATTAACATCAGGGTACTGCTCAATGATTTCTGTCATGCCACGAACACGGTCCTGACTTGTCTGTCCAGCTGGGTTACCCTCGATTATGATAACATTGCCTTCGCCGCCGATCTCTTCCATAACGAACTCTGCCATTGTTTTAGCAGCTGAATAGTTATCAACACCGACAAATGTCTCGATCTCTCCGCCGTTTGCTTTTGAGTTTGTTGTGATTACAGGAATACCTGCTTCGTTTGCTTTTT
>CAYJGP010000143.1:0-4391 GCA_964369435.1 uncultured Oscillospiraceae bacterium
TACAACATCCAAATACTGCTATATCTTGTTCATATGGTTGTTATTCGGGGCACTATGGAGTAGATTTAATAGTCAATACTCCTACGGATATTCACGCAACACTTTATGCTGCGAAGGGTGGATTAGTAGTTGAATCGTATTATCAGTTGCTTTATAGAGGAGGACCTACGACTTGCACAATAAATGGAATAACTTATGATAGATATAACTATGGGTATGGTTATTTAGTGGCTGTTAAAACGAATGATATTCACAGCAATGGACATCCATATGTTTATGCTTACGCTCATCTTTACCATATGCCAAGGGATAGGTATGGAAGAATCATATATAGATATAACAATGTTTCAACAGGTGACCCTGTAGGTCGTATGGGTAACACAGGATGCTCAACGGGAACGCACTTGCACATGCAGGTAGGAATTGATGGAACTTGGGCTATAAGTCCTAACGCTGGGAATACTATAGATCCTATGCTTTTCTATAATGGACGCTATTTTCTTGGTAACGCTTCGCCACCGCTTCAGAATAGTTTAGATAATAACGTTAATCAAAGTTTGAGTTCACAAAACAATGAAATTTACAAAGTAGATGTTTCTTTAATTGAATATGTTGGTGAGGAGAATTTTTTTGACTGGTTAGATGAGGGAAGAGGAAAGGATGAGTCCTTAGTAACAGTTATTGATTTTTTGAATGAATTTGAAATATCAACTGCAAAATGTAAAGAACTAGTTGAAGGGAAAAGTAAATATGCGACTGCGCCATTTGCTTACAATGCAGAAAAAAATGATTTTTATGATTATGAAATGATTGAAGCTGTAAGATAAGTGTAACTTGGGTATAGATAACTATATAAAGGTTATTTATACCCGAATGCAAAATGATTTGAAGGTGATTATCTTGAAAAAAATAGTAGCTATTATATTGATATCTATTTTGTGTGTATCTATAATCAGTTGTAAAACTGGTAGCAGAGATAATAGCTTTTTTGACGGACAAGTTGATAGTATTAAATTTTCGGCAGATTTAAAAACTATATCGATTACAAATGATGAAGGCAAGGTTATGGATCTTTCGATAACTAGTTTTTCGAAAGATAGCAATGCTGTTTTTAGTGATTATGATTTAATATCAGATTTTATGTTGGATATCCCTGTTGAAGAGGGGGTATATTCAGGTAACTTTAGTTACTACCTATATGACTTAATAAATGATAAACAGGTTTTTGAAACAAATGGCGATTACGATAGATATAATTTGTCAGTTGATAGAAATGTTTATCTGCCGAAAAATGCCGAGGGTGGCAATGCCTATATTTTGTCTGTTCATGACCGAGAGGTTAGCAAATCAGAAATAAACAGCATTTTAATGCATTGTGAGAACACGGTTTTTTCAGAAGATAATCAACTGTTTGCCGTTGTAGATGAATACTGGGATAGTGTTTCTTTATGTGAATTCAATGGAGATTTGCCTTTGATTTTAGATACAGAGTTAATCGATGTCGCACTAGCTGAATTTGATGTTTTTGATATTGAAAAGTCAAAACTTATATCGGATAATGGCACTTGGAAATTCATAGTGAATATTAATGAAGAAGTGAATGTAAAATTAGAGTATGACAATGCTTATGAGAATGAAGAGGATGAAGAGTTATTAGTGAGCTCAGTTGAAGTGTGCAGTGCTGATGATAAGCAGTCTTTGACACTGACAAACAAAAATAGTAGTGAAGTTATTGCGGTTGTTTCGGTTGAAGATGTTTATGATGGCGAATTGAATGTTTTTCTAGAATTCAGCGAATTTTTTTCAGAGGAAATAATGGTGCTAAATATCGTAGGATATGTTTCTGACGATAATGATGAAGACAAATCTCTACAAGGAACGCTATTTCAGAGTTGCTTTTATAATTTTAAAACTAATAAGGTTGTTTATAAGCCGCCAGGTCAGGTGAATTATGAAGATTTAGGTTTTGGAAAAAGACTTTATTATAAAGGTGGAGTGTTTGGCAATTATGGTGAAGAGAGAAATGGGCAATCGGTATTTATTAGGGAGCATGATGGTGAGGTGATCGAACAATTATTGCCTGATTATTTAAGTTTCGAAATTATGGGAATGGTTTTTTTGAAAAATAAAGATTACATAATAGTGGTGAACAAGGAAAGTGGAGCGGTAGAACTTTATAGTGTTTTGGATGAGCTCGAGCTTGTAAAAGTCTATGATATTGATGAGATGTTTGGCGGTGATGGGATAATTAAAGCGAGCTTGCAAGATTTTAGTATAAATGATGATGAAAGCGAGGTAGAAGTTTTTGTGAATGGGGTTTATATTGTAGTGTTTGATTAGTTGAGGTGAAAGTGTTTTGGCTTTATGCTATTGTAGTATAAAATCCGACAAAATTAATGTTGACAGAGTAAAATAGATTGTGATATATATTTTGAATATGTTATAATAAAGATGAAAACAAATAAAACAACAAATTATTTATAGTAAATTTTGTTGATTTTGTTATATATTACAAACTTAAGTGAATGCTTTGTCGAAGAATGTCGAAACGCTTGTATATATATTCTATGTTAAGTTGTGGGTGAGAAATATATATATATATATATGCGAGAGGGTGGGCGGCATGATATAGCTTGATTTGTACGGTATCGTAAATTTGTGATTTTTAAGTTTATCGAAGGAGGGTAGGCTTATGAAAAAGAGAGTTTTAGCGATATCTTTAGGTTTGGTAATAATGTTTTCGAGTGTGCTTTCGGCTAGTGCGAATTACCAATCGTATAATTGGTATTACCCCTTAAGTCCGAATTTCACTTATATTTTTTCAAGACATAATAATCCGAATTATTATAGTGCACACGGAGTTAGGCATTTTGGTTTTGATATTCAAGCTTCGAATATACTCGGAACAACAGTTTATGCGGCTCAAACGGGGACAGTTGTTTCCAGTGCATTTGAATTAAACGGTGGACTCAATTATGGTTATATGATTTCTGTGCGCTCTGTTAATAATGATCCGAATGGGCAACCTTTACATTATACTTATGCGCATTTATTAGAAGCTCCAAAGAGTATTAATGGAAGTTATATCTTGTCTGGATATGGGGTAGTAAGAGGGTCGATTGTTGGAAAAGTTGGAAGCTCTGGCAATTCTAGTGGACCTCACCTTCATATGGAAATAACGAAAAATGGATCATGGTATCATAATGGGATAATCGCAAATACAGTTAATCCGTATCATTTCTATAGTCATCGCATAAATTTCACAGGTGACGTAACATTGTGGGGAAGTTCAGGTGTGAGCCCTATAGCTACAGATGATTCAGACTATAATAAAATGAATAGATCAGATGAATTGTATTACATCAACACTTCACTAATTGCATATGTTGGAGAGGTTGCGTTTAATAACTGGTTAAAACAAAATAATGCTAAAGTTAATTCTAATCTGACAGTAGTTGATTTTTTAGATGACTTTAGTATTTCAACACCAAAAGCGAAACAAATAGTTGAATCATATGATGTTCCATTTTATATGCAAGATGAAAAAAGTGAGTTTTATGATTATGCACTAATAGAAAAATTGAGATAATCTAATATAGCTGCTCTTAATAATATATTAATAGCTGCTATAGCAATTTTATTGTTTTAGGAGGTATCTTATGAAAAGGGTCATATTGATTTTAACTTTATCTTTATTGCTGATAATTTGTGTTGGGTGTGGTGGGGTAAAAGAAGATGGTCTTGGAAGCCTTGATGTTTTGATATCGGAAGATAAGAGCGAGATAGTTATTGAAAAGGCGGAAAGTGAGCTCTTGACTATTAAAGTCGCTGATTTTGGCGAGGAGTTTTTAGATGCTCGCTTTGTTTCTGATAGCGTTTTGGATATCGCTGTTTTAGATGAGGATAATGAAAAATATCTTCTATATGATATTCTGCTAAATGAGGCGATTTACATATCAAGTGCAGGATATAGCAGAGCGGCTTCGGGGCGTTGCGTTGTCTATATTCCTGCGGATGAAGATTATGATTTGCTCGGGTATGACTTTTATTCGGGTGAGGCGGCAGTTATTGATTTCGTGGATGATTTTGGGGTGGGCGAGAATGATGTTGTTATGCTTTATGACAACAGCAAGATTTCATATTTAAACGAGATGGGCGATATAATCGTTTACGATTTGAGCAAAGGGGCTCACTTTATCTCGTCAACACCTTTAGGGGTTAATTTGAACGCGTTTCCAGGATTTAGTTTTGCGGATAATGCAGAATTTAAGATTTTAGGTGCTTTTGAAGAGGGGTATAACGGACTATTGGTTTCGGCGTTTGGCGAGGTAATTATTGAAAAAGAACTTTTTAGTGAATACGAATTCACAGTTGACGCTGATTACACGGGG
>CAYJGP010000144.1:0-4313 GCA_964369435.1 uncultured Oscillospiraceae bacterium
TGAGTTTCTTGCAAAGCCAACAACACCGCCTGTATCGATTTCGGTATTTGAAACAACGGTTATATCTACATCGGTGAGGGTGACATTTTTAATTGTTGCATTCTCGGCCCAGCCGAAAAGACCAATATTTAACCAAGAGTTGCCATCGTAGCTTATCTGAAGTCCTGAAATTGTATAACCGTTGCCATCAAAGCTGCCCATGAATTTTTTGCCGCCATGGCCGATTGGCTCAAAACCAAGACCTAGATACTCACCACTGTTTGGATCTTCATCGAAATAGTGATATGGGGCGCCTTCGGCAAAGTCTGCCTCTTCAAAAACTATATCTGCCATTAGGATATAGTGGGCATCCATGTCGTCCCAGATAGTGTAGTCGCTATAAGAATGAAGCTGCCACTTGCTTGTTATATGGTAGGGGTTTTCAGCAGTTCCATCACCAGCTGCAAAAGGTATATCATCGACTATATATCGAGCAGCATTTGGAGTATCGATTTCAGGGTCGAGCTCTATATATATCTTTTCTTCATCTGCTAAAATGGGCTGTGCAGCGGCGGTTGAAGAAATGGGCTCGCTATCTGGTGTTATCGGTGGTGAGAAGGTTTGATCCTCTGTATTTGTTGTTGGTTTTGTTGCGGCAACAAAGGTGAAAAAGGTGTTTGTTACCATTATAGTTGCCAGTGCTATTGTTAAAAATCTGTACTTAATTTTGGATTTAGTGTTTCTTTTCATCGTTTCCTCCAATTAAATATACTCAATTTAATATTTTACAATAGTTTGATGTTAAAAGCAATGATAAAATAAGAGTTTAGTTAAGTTTATTATAGTAGTTACTATTTTTTCTGCTGTCGAGATTTGTCGATTGAGGGTTTGAGAAGGAATTGTCCGTAAAGCTGTTTTACCGCCGCCCGAAGCAAACGCACCTTGTGCGTTTTATCGCACTCTGTGCGATATAGGCGAGCCTGCGGCTCGCCGCTTCGGGCGGCGGCCAAACAGCCACGATAGCCACTCGGTAGGATAAAAACTTATAAATTAAACTAAAAAACTATAAAACCTATACCATATCCCTAAAGCTGCATAAACCTCTTTTTCGCAACGTATCTATCTGCAAATTCACAGAGACAAGCAGCTCTTCTATGAAGCGCTCATAATTAAATCATGCCGTATAAGAAAAAATCCGCTATAAATAGCGGATTTTTATTACTGCTTAAAATAAATAATTCAGAGAAAACTATAAAAGGATATATCTCTATTGTGATATCTTTAAAATATTGCAGTTAAACTTATTTATCTTCAGACTTTCTTGAAACCTTAACCGAGATAACACGCCTATCTTTAACCGAGCGAACTTCGAAGGTTAAGTCCTTGTAGTCGAGTTTGTCGCCTTCATCGGGTAAATTCGATAGAACATCGCCAACAAAACCACCAACAGTAACAGCATCGGTATCTGGATCGCCGTCTTCGGCTGAAAATTCTTTTAAGATATCTTCAAGGGATGAGTCCCCTGGAACGATAAAACCGTCATCTTCCTTTATAATATCACCTGTTAGTTTATCGTGCTCGTCATATATCTCACCGACAAGTTCTTCTAAAATGTCCTCTAGTGAAACAATACCCATCGTGCCGCCGTGCTCATCTGTGACGACTGCAATATGTGTATTGTCGCGGCGGAACATCGACATCAAACTTCTAATTTTTACTGACGAGGGGATATATAAAACAGGTTTCACAAGCTCTCTTACAGAAAACGGAGCGCCGTTTTGTCTGTGCGCCTCTTTAAAGAAATCGCTTTTGAATACTATACCGATTATATTATCTATATTGTCGTCAAAGAAAGGGATTCTAGAATATGGTGTTTCTAAAAAGAGTTTGCGGATATCCTCGTAATCGTCTTCAATATCGCAGGCATCGAGATCTACTCTAGGAGTTAAAATCTCACGAGCCGTTGTATCTGAAAAGACAAGTGCCGAGTGAACAAGATCTGCCTCTTCTTTATCAAGCACCCCTTCGAGTGCTGTCTCTTCAATAATCTGCTTTAAATCTTCCTCAGTAACAGTCGGTTGATTTTCGTCGTCCTCTTTTACAAAGATATCAGATAGTTTCGAGAAGATTATTGCAAACGGTTTTAGTATAGTCATAGAAAAACTAACTGCACCCGAGAGCAATAGTGAAACTTTTAGCGAATTTGCTTTTGCATAGCTCTTTGGCAGTATTTCTCCAAAAATAAGGAGAAGTATTGTCATAACGCCTGTCGAGAGCGCAGGGCCTAGAGATGGGCCGAAATGGTTTGTGAAAAGCACTGTCGCAATTGAGGCAAGACCGATGTTTACAACATTGTTGCCGACAAGAATAGTCGATAATGTCATCTTAAAGTTTTCAGAGAGCTTTAGAACACTCGTTGCCTTTTTGTTGCCCATATTCTGCTCGGCTTTAAGCTTAATTTTATTTACCGAGGAGATAGCTGTTTCACTAGCTGAGAAAAACGCCGACAAAACTATAAGAACTACTATAATAAAAATTTCCAAATTTATCACCTACACGTTAAAGCGTATTAAAGTTATATCGCCATCTTGCATAATATATTCCTTACCCTCAGAGCGGAGCTGACCTTTTTCACGAACAGCCGCCATGCTGCCACCGCACTCTACAAATTTATCATAAGCTACTATCTCAGCTCTGATAAACCCACGTTCAAGGTCGCTGTGGATTTTTCCAGCCGCCGCTGGTGCTAGAGTGCCGGCAGTTATAGTCCATGCGCGAACTTCTTCTTCGCCTGCTGTTAAAAATGAGATAAGACCGAGAAGTGAGTATCCTTCAACGATAAGTCTATCAAGTCCGGAGCCTGTCAGCCCAAGCTCTGATAAAAACATCTCTTTATCTTCATCGCTCATCTCGACGAGCTCTTCTTCGATGCGAGCACAGATAGGAAGGATTTTAGCACCTTCTGTTTTTGCGATTTCCGATAGAGCTTTGTAGTTTTCATTCTTTTCAATTCCGCTCTCGAAATCAGATTCAGATAGGTTTGCAGCGTATATTGTCGGCTTTGCAGACAACGGTGAAACCTCTGCGAAAGTTTCTTCGAAAATTTCAGGGCACTCCCATGAAGCGGCAGTGTTACCCTCTTCGAGGTAAGCGATAAGCTCTTTTAAAACTTCCGCCTGCTCTGCTTGCTTTTTATCGCCTTTTGCAAGTTTTAGTGTTTTATCAAGACGTCTGCTTAGAATCTCGATATCAGATAAAATAAGCTCGTAGTTTATTATATCAACATCTCTCTTTGGATCGACCGACCCCTCAACGTGAATTATATCGTCGCTCTCAAAGCAACGCACAACATGAACTATTGCATCTACCGAGCGAATATGCGAGAGGAATTTATTTCCAAGTCCCTCGCCGTTTGCAGCTCCTTTAACAAGTCCCGCAATATCGACAAACTCGATAACCGCTGGAGTGTATTTCTTCGGGCTGTAGATTTCTGCTAGATAATCAAGTCTTTTATCGGGTACCGCAACAGTACCAACATTTGGCTCAATTGTGCAAAACGGATAGTTTGCCGACTGAGCCCCTGCATTTGTGATTGCGTTAAATAATGTGCTCTTCCCAACATTTGGAAGTCCTACTATACCAAGTTTCATTTTATCCACCTTTTAAAAAATATAAGATAATTATACCAAAATAGCGAAAAAATACAAGTTATATAAAAAAAGACCTAAATTATTAATAAAATGTTTAATTACATTTGAGATAATATGGTATAATACAATACAGAATAACGCAGAAATGAGGCATAATTATGAGTAATAAAATTTTAGTAGTTGATGATGAACCAAATATCAGAGAGATATTGAAATTAACCCTTGAAAACGAAAATTTTGAGGTGGTGACTGCGGGAGATGGAGCGGCGGCAGTTGTTAAATTTATCGAAGAGGAGCCGACTATTGTTATCCTTGACATAATGATGCCGATAAAAGACGGTTGGGAGACACTTCGAGAGATAAGAAAGAGAAGCCTAACCCCTGTTATAATGCTAACAGCTAGAGGAGAGGTTTTCGATAAAGTTTTAGCACTTGAACTTGGTGCAGATGATTATGTTGTAAAGCCTTTTGATCAAAAAGAGCTTGCAGCGAGAGTTAAAGCGGTGCTTCGCCGCTCTTCGCCAGACGATAGCTCAGCTGCAGAGGTTAAAGAGGTTTCTTATGATAATCTAAATATTAATCTTGATAACTATGTCCTAAAAGTTGAGGGGAGAGTTGTTGAAGCACCGCCGAAAGAGATGGAGCTTTTATTTCACCTTGCAAAAAATCCAAACAGAGTTTTCA
>CAYJGP010000145.1:0-4258 GCA_964369435.1 uncultured Oscillospiraceae bacterium
GGTACGGTGCTGTGAAAAGCGAGGTTACAAGATATATTCCACTTGATATTACCGCTGCTACCGCTGTTGTTATAATTAGCTTTAGGTTTATCTTTTTAAAGTGGATGCATATTAGTGGAAAGATGAGCAAAATATAGTTTATTCTTAAAAGTCCACAATATATGATTGCAGCTGTCGCTAGAATTAGAGCTGCGCGACTTCTGTTTCGTTCATAATTTATGATTAGTGCCACTGCTGTTATAACTGCCGCCAAAACAGATATCTCCATCATCGACGCACTGTTGTATAGATTTACATAGCTGCTTGTCAGTATTAGAACTATCATAAGAATCGACTGCCAGATTTTCGGCCTTACTGTCGCTACAAATATAATTAGGGATATAATAAACGATACCATTGAGAAGATAACTATCGCATTGTCGCCCCATTCAAATAGTAGTGCATAGATTCCCCATGCAAAATATGGGGATAGTCCGTGGTTTCCAAGGTTTGAAATCTCTGCATAGTTTCCGAGAAAAGTTGAAGAGTAGCCAAAATCAAACCCAACCTCTGAAAATGAATAAAGCTCTCGCCAGTAGACCAGCTCATCACTTAAAGCAGGCGCTACGGCAAAGGCATCAATATTTAACAGGATGCTTTTTAGCATAAGCGAGATAAACGGTGTCGCAATTAAGGCGACCCAGAAAACAGCGGTGATTAGCAGCTTTATTCTGCCACTCACAAATTCGATTATATCTTCTCTGTTATCAAACTTTATCATCTACTCACCTTCTCTCTATTATAGAAAAACACCACTCGGTGCTTTTTTGTTTTATAGATTTACTTCTTTGGGTCGTATCTTTGCATGACATTTCTAGGCATTTGATTCTTCGTGCTTTGCTCTTTGGCACCCCTTTTAAAGATTTCTTCATCGGTGGTGCTTGCCGCCCGCACTGGCGATTTTCAAATCGCCGAAGTCAAGTGAAATTCGACTAAACGCACCGCAGTGCGTTTGGTGCGGGTGGCAAGCCTCCACAATTTTCCATCTTAACAGTCTCCACTACTTTTACTCGTAAATATCCTCCACCGTTTTGCATCTAGGCACCCTTTACCATTTATCAAACAACTTCTTGCATCCGCTGGAAATTCTTTGTTATCCTTTTATACCTGCAATTCGCAGCTTATTAGTTATAAAGATTTTGCGCCTTCTGCATATCGCCTTCGATAATAAGCATTGCCGCTCTGTAGCTGTTATCGAAAATATCCGAAAGCTCTTTAAGCTCTTTATCAGTAAAACTAGAGAGGACCCAATCAGCGAGGTCATATTCTTTATTTGGGCGCTCACCTACACCTATCTTTATCCTCGGAAACTCATCTCCTAAATATCCACAGATAGATAAAATACCGTTATGCCCACCAGGGCTTCCCTGACCGCGTATCCTCATTTTGCCGACAGCTAAAGATATATCATCGAAAATAACGATAATATTCTTCGGTGGAATTTTATAGTATTTCGCCGCCGCATCGACCGATATACCTGAGCGATTCATAAACGTCTGTGGCTTCATCATTATAATATCGGTATTGCCGCTTTTGTAGGTAGTGCATAAAGCATCGAACTTTTTCTTATATGGTTGCGCGCAAAGCTTATCGACAATATAGTCAACGGCCAAAAAACCCGCATTATGGCGGGTCTTTGTATATTTTGGTGTGGGGTTACCGAGCCCCACGATTAAAAATCTCTCTTTACTTGAAGAGGATCGAAACAGGTTTGTCAGCATATATCCTCTCTATCGCTTCGGCGAAAACAGATGCCACCGTTAGCTGGGTTATTTTATCAAGTCTTTTCTCTTTAGGAAGTGGGATTGTATCGAGGAAGACAACTTCGGTCAGAACGCTCGCAGCAATCCTCTCGATTGCCGGAGGAGATAATACCGCATGTGTTGCACAAGCATAAACCTCAGTAGCACCCTTTTCAATAAGTGCTGCCGCCGCATTACATAGCGTTCCAGCAGTATCAATCATATCATCTATAAGTATACATTTTTTACCGACAACATCGCCGATAACATTCATAACCTTCGAGACATTTGCACGAGCTCTCGTCTTATCGACGATAGCAAGCGGCACCTCAAGGTAGCTTGCGAAATTTCTCGCCCTTGTAACCGAACCAAGATCCGGCGAAACTACAACTAAATCCGGATTTTCTTTTCCGAATTTATCGAGAAAATAAGGAGCGAGTAGCGGTGCACCAAGAAGATGGTCAACGGGGATATTGAAAAATCCTTGAATCTGCGCCGCATGCAAGTCCATTGTGAGAACTCTGTCTGCACCTGCAGTGCTTATTAAATCAGCGACAAGCTTTGCCGATATTGGATCTCTTGCCTTTGCTTTTCTGTCCTGTCTTGCATATCCGTAGTATGGAATAACAGCTGTTATCCGTCCAGCTGATGCCCTCTTTAGAGCGTCAATCATAATTAGTAGCTCCATAAGGTGGTCATTTACCGAATTACAGGTCGGCTGTATTACAAAAACATCACTTCCCCTGACCGTTTCACCGACCGAGAGCGATGTCTCGCCGTCTGCAAATCTTACAACACTGCTCTTTCCGACCGAAAGTCCTAAATTTGCCGCTATCTTCTGAGCAAGCTTTGGATGAGCATTGCAGCTGAAAATCTTAATGTCCTTACCGTGAATATTCATAAATCCCCCTATTTTTTGTCAAGCTTCGAGCTTCGTAATTTAGCCCCAAGACCCTCTTTTATCTCCGTCCGTACCCTGCCTATCGCCAGCGCATCATCTGGAACATCTTTATCAACTGTTGTTCCAGCCGCAGTATAAGCACGCGCACCGATTTTTTTCGGAGATATTATATTTGTGTTACAACCGATAAAGCTGTCATCACCAATAACCGAGCGGAATTTATTTACCCCGTCATAATTGACAAGGACAACCCCACATCCAAAATTCACCCGCTCTCCAACATCGCAATCTCCTATATAAGTTAGATGAGCAATAGAAGTTTTATCGCCGATAACCGAATTTTTAACCTCGGTGAAGTTTCCAAGTTTTACTCCGTCGCCTAAAACCGAATTTGGTCGAATTTGAGCAAACGGCCCTACCTTGCATCCATTCCCTACCTTGCAGTTTTCTGCAACCACATTATCGAGGGTTGTGTTATCGCCTACAAGTGTATCGATAAGCTTTGTATTAGGACCTATAATACAACCGCTGCCAACAGAAACATCTCCATATAGAATACTACCGGGCAATATAGTTGTATCAGCAGCTACCGAAACATTATTCCCAATTAAAATCCCGTCTGTCGATAAAAACTCAACACCTAGATTTAAAAGCCTATCTATATTCTTTTTATTTGCAATTTCATTTAATCGAAGAAGTCCCGCTCTATCGTTTGCACCCTGCGCTATTTCAGGGTTTGCGCTTAAAGCAGCAATTGTCTTATCACCGCTAAGACGCAAAATTTCTATCGTGTCTGTTAGGTAGTATTCCCCTTGTGAGTTGTTATTTCCCAGTTTATCAAGAGAAGATAAAAGCTTTTCTGATGAGAATATATAGCTTCCGCTGTTTATCTCATCTATAGTCCTCTGCTCGGCTGTTGCGTCTTTTTGCTCGGCTATACCCATAAAGTTTCCATCGGTTCTCAAAATTCTACCGTAACCACTTGGATTTTGTAGTCTTGCTGTTATAACCGTTACAGCGGCACCTTCAATATGCCTACCATAAGCTTCGCTAATTGTTGCATCATCTATAAAAGGAGCATCACCCGATAGTATTATAACATCTTTACTAGTGTTGCTTATAAAATCCTTTGCCTGCATTACCGCGTGTCCAGTGCCTAGTCGCTGCGTTTGTGAAACAAATGTAAAGTTTACATCGCTAAATTTTTCAAGCGATTTTTTTATCTCCTCTGCCCCAGCGCCAACTATCACCGCAATATCCCGAATACCAAGTTTTAAAACTGTCTCTACAACATAGTGTATCATCGGTTTAAACAGCACTTCTTTTAAGACTTTTGGACTGCTGCTCTTCATTCTTGTACCGTCGCCCGCCGCCAAAATGACTGCCGCTAAATCTTTCAAACAATTCACCTCTCAAAATTTAAACATATTCTTACCTATATTATTGCAATTTTTAACAGCTTTTGCAAGAGAAAAGACGTAACTTTTGACATTTCGTTAAAATGTAAAAAAAATAAGCTATTTTATAAAATCTTTGTGGTATTTTACTGCGTTATTTGATATAATAGTCAAAGCTA
>CAYJGP010000146.1:0-4249 GCA_964369435.1 uncultured Oscillospiraceae bacterium
GATAAGAGCCTTGGAATATTTATTCCACTAATCGTTGTAAACTGTATAATTCTTGGACGTGCTGAGATGTTTGCTTCTAAAAATCCTGTTTTTTCAAGTTTCCTCGACGGCGTTTCGATGGGCGTTGGTTTTACTATAGCCCTTGTAATAATTGGCAGTATACGTGAACTGCTTGGATTTGGAACTTTATTTGGAATATCTATAACAGCAGAGCTCTTTTCACCAATAGCTATTTTCACAATGCCCCCAGGAGGCTTTATAACTTACGGTGCAGTTATTGCGATAGTAAACAAGATAACAAAATCAACTGCAGAAGCAAGGCGAAAAAAAGCATGTGTTGTTTGTCCAGCGGCACGCTCGTGTCCAGATGCTACAGGGGAGGGTAAATAATGGAAAATCTATCATTTTTACAAAGATTAATATTTATCCTTATGTCGGTAGTGCTTGTTGATAACTTTGTACTGACAAAGTTTCTAGGTGTCTGCCCGTTTCTTGGAGTATCGAAAAAGGTAAGCCCTGCTGTTGGAATGAGCATTGCAGTAACATTCGTTATGGTGCTTGCTTCAGCGGTTACATGGCCGCTCTACCATATAGTTTTAGATGGGCTTGATATGCTCTATCTCGAAACAGTTCTTTTTATCGTTGTAATTGCAACGCTTGTGCAGCTAGTTGAGATAACACTTAAAAAGTATATCCCAGCTCTTCACAAAACACTCGGCGTATATCTACCGCTAATAACCACAAACTGTGCTGTTCTCGGTGTCGCGCTTCTAAATATAGATGAGAGCTATGGGTTTGTTGAGTCGGTTGTGAACGGTCTTGGAGCGGGAGTTGGTTTCTTAATAGCGATGGTTATGTTCTCAGGTGTCCGTGAGAGGATAGAGGGCAATGATATACCAGAGAGCTTTAAAGGTATGCCGATAGCGCTTGTTTCAGCGGCGCTTGTTTCGATGAGTTTCCTCGGTTTCGCAGGTCTTGTCGATAACCTGTTTGCAGGGTAGGGGGGAATAATATGGATATGAACAGTATAATTCTCCCAGCACTGCTATTTACAGCGGTTGGAATTGCCTCTGCAGCGATACTTTTTATCGCAGCGAAGTTTATGGCAGTAAAGGTTGATAAAAGAGCGACAGAAGCAAGAGATGCGCTTCCTGGTGTAAACTGTGGTGCTTGCGGATATATCGGCTGTGATGACTATGCAAAGGCGCTTGCCGATGATAAAGATAATCAAGTCAAGATAAACCTATGTACCCCTGGTGGAGATAGCGTTGCGCAAAAACTTGCGGAAGTTCTTGGCCGTGAATTTGAGGATGTTGAAGAGAAGGTTGCTTTTGTTGCATGTAAGGGAGACTGCAACACAACAACTGACATAATGGAATACAAAGGACTTGCAAGCTGTGCTGCATGTAATACCCTTTATCAGGGCAAAGGTATCTGTAATTTTGCATGTCTTGGATATGGTGATTGTCTTGCAGTATGTAAGTTTGGGGCAATTAGCATAGTTGGTGACCTTGCTGTGATAGACAGAACTCTCTGCACAGGTTGTGGAATGTGTACCTCAGCATGTCCAAACAATCTAATCCACATAGTGCCACAAACATCAGCTGTATTCGTCGGATGCTCAAACACAACAGTTGGAAGTCTTACTCGAGGTGTTTGTAGCGTTGGATGTATCGGATGTAAGATATGTGAGAAAAAATGTCCGCAAGAGGCTGTGAAAGTTATTGATAATGTAGCTGTTATAGACCAAGATAAATGTACCAAGTGTATGGTGTGTAAAGAAGCTTGTCCAAGGAAGATTATATTCTCAGATATCTAAACAGCAAAACAGACAAAATAAGTTTATTGTTTTGTTGAAATTATAAAATCGCTCTTTTTTGATTGAAAAGGGCGGTTTTTTGTAGTATATTATAGTATATATCTTTATAAAATAGCCGTTTTAGGCGTCTAAGGAGTGGAGTTAAATGAAAGTTTTAAGTTTCGGGTCGCTAAATGTCGACCATGTCTATGCCGTTGAAAATTTTGTCCGCCCAGGTGAGACTATCTCGAGTCTTGGCCTTGAAAGATTTTGTGGTGGTAAAGGTCTTAATCAGTCGATCGCTCTAGCAAGAGCAGGTGCGAATGTCTACCATGCGGGTCTTGTTGGCGAAGATGGAAGTATGCTAACTGAGCTTATGGAGCTTAAAGGGGTAAACACCGAGTATACAAAAGTTATTGAAGGACCATCGGGCCATGCGATTATCCAAGTATCACAAAAAGGGCAAAACTGTATTCTGCTTTATGGCGGATCAAACATGAAAATCGATGAGCAGTTTGTCGACAGCGTTATTGATAACTTTGATAAAGGCGACCTAATTCTTTTGCAGAATGAAATTTCTTCGCTTGATTACATAATGAATAAAGCTTATGAAAGAGGACTTCGTATAGCTCTAAATCCATCGCCATTTAATGATAGACTGCATGCTTGCCCACTTGAAAAGGTTGAGTACTTTATCTTAAATGAGATTGAAGGTAATGAAATATCTGGTGAGAGCGATCCTATGGCAATAGCGAAAACAATAACTACAAAATACAAAGGTAGCAAAGTGGTTCTAACACTCGGAAAAGACGGTGTTTTATATTACGACGGCGAAATATGTGAGCGCCATGGCATTTATGATGTTAAGGTAGTTGATACAACAGCAGCAGGAGACACCTTCACAGGTTATTTCCTCGCATGCATCGGCGAAGGGTTAGCACCAGCGGTAGCGCTTGAGAAAGCATCAAAAGCATCATCACTTGCTGTAAATAAAAGCGGAGCTTCTGTTTCGATACCTAGCAGAGAAGAAGTTGATAGCACAGATATAAAGCTTGATAAGAGATTTCTCTAAAATTATAGGTTGCGATATAGTGCGCAAACCATTAAATAACAGATAAAAGAAAAATCCGCTTTTGCGGATTTTTCTCGCTTTTTGCGTTAATTAGGTACAAACTTGCGTTATTTAGGTGCAAAATTGCACTATCTTCCACACACTTTGCGCGACTTCAAGAAAATATCTGCTCTTTGCAGCGCGCAAAATGAGCTAATCTGTTTTGCGATATCGCTTCGAGCTATATCTATCAAGCAGTGTAGAAGATACCGAATAAAAGAGTAAAAAGGCAACCCTTTGGTTGCCTTTTTAAATGATGTTATTTGCAATTAAGTTGCGTTATTTGCAGTCGTTGCTATTTTTGTTCTGTGTTTTGTTTTGAGTTTTGTTCTGGCTTCTCGCGCGATCATTTGTCTTGTTCTGTGATTTGCTGTGCGACTTGTCCGAAACGTTAAACTCTTTTGTTTTGTTGTTTGAATCTGTATTGTTTCTTGCCATTTATTATCACCTCACTTTACTAGTAGTTTGGCTAGATATCATTTTATTATGCATAATAATTTCTTTCTTTTTGAAATTGGTTTATTTATTGATTAAATCGGTGATTTGTTATATAATATAGTTTAGTGGCAACAAGAGCTTTAATAAGTTGTTGTGGCTGTATTTTTTACTTAAGGAGTATAGAATGAAAAAATTTGGAATTTTAAGATATCCTGTGGCGGTAATCGCGATTATTTTATATATTCTGTTCACAAGCCCAAACTTAAACCCACTTTATAGTGAGGGCGCTTTCTTCTGGGCGATGGTTATAACGATATTTTTTGGACTGTTTGTCTTTGGGAAAATTCTCGACCTTGTACCTGGAGTTGATAAAGATGGAAAGGTGACGATAAAAGTTGAGAGCAGAAGCGGTGGTGGCAAAAACAAAACTGTTTTTCTTGCTATTCTAGCGCTACCTTGGGTCTTCTTCTTTCTTATGAACGTCATCTCGATGCCGATATTCAATTCAGCTGCATATAGAGACCAGATGGAAACGCCTGAAATTTTAGAGTTTTCAGAGGAAATACAAGTTGTGGACCTTGATAAGGTGCCTGTTGTCGATGCGGATCTTGCTTATAAACTAGCAGATAAAAAACTCGGTGAGCGCGCTTCTCTAGGTAGCCAGGTGTATCTAGGAGAGCCTGTTATACAAAATGTTAACGATGAGCTTGTTTGGGTTGTGCCGCTAAACCATTCTGGTTTTTTCATGTGGTTCTCTAATATGGAGGGAACTCCAGGATATATTATTGTTTCAGCAACTAATCCAAACGATGTTGAGTATGTTGAGGATCACTATATAAAATATCAACCGGGCGGATATTTCTTTGATAATATCGACTTTAAAGCGAGATTTTCAGGAAACC
>CAYJGP010000147.1:0-4207 GCA_964369435.1 uncultured Oscillospiraceae bacterium
GGGTAGAATCTTTAAGGTATAAAACAGAAAACCGAATATATAAGTCGTTGGTTAAACGAATCGGTTAGAAAAATATTAAATAGCTTTTAGATAAGAGCGACCATAAAAAAGGTCGCTCTTATGTTTTTGTGAAATATTATTATCAAGCACAGAATATTTTAATTTTGAAGATTATTATCCTTTTTTAATCTTCTCAATTATTCCTTTTTCAACTCTCGATACCTGCGCTTGACTTATTCCGATTTTTTCTGCTGCATCTACTTGTGTCTTGCCATCTATAAATCGGGTTTTCAAAATCTCTTTCTCTCGTTTAGTAAGTCGCTTTAGACTTTCTTTAAAAGAAATACTTTCTATCCAATCGAGCTCACAAACTTTATCGCTTACCTGATCCATAATAAATGTGCAGTCACCGTTGTCGTTGTAAACAGGCTCGTTTAGTGAAACCGGTTCAGAAATAGCCTCAATAGCATAAACAATAAGCTCTCGGTCGATGTTGAGTTCAGCCGATACTTCATCTATTGTTGGCTCTCTGCCAAGCGAATAAAGAAGTCGCTCCTTTGCCTGCATAGATTTATATGCAATATCACGAACAGAACGGCTGACTCTTATCGAATTTGAATCTCGCAGATGTCGTCTTACTTCGCCTATTATCATCGGTACTGCGTAGGTCGATAGCTGTACACCATGAGAGCTATCAAAATTTTCAATTGCCTTAATAAGTCCGATACATCCGACCTGAAAAAGATCGTCCATCTCTTCACCTCGCATAGAAAATCTCTGGATTACCGACAAAACAAGCTTTAAATTTCCGTTGACTAGCTTGTTTCGAGCTTCTTTATCTCCATTCTTTACAAGTTCTAAAAGTTCTTCCTTTTCTTTTTTTGGAATAACTTTTATTGTAGTAGTATTAACTCCACTAATTTCGACTTTATTATACATAAAAAACCCCCATCAACACTATTCTCTGATTAGTATTGACGGGGTATATTTATATAATCTAGCTGGTAAATTTTACAGAAATGCAAAAGCTAAAACAATAGCTCCAAGTACTATTCGGTAGTATCCGAACACTGTAAAGTCATGTTTCTTTACATAGCCTACGAGAACTTTCAGTGAAACAATAGAGACTAAAAACGCAGTAACCATGCCAACTATTAGCATTGCAAGCTCTAGTGTTTCAAAAGAAAAGCCAAACGATATTAGTTTTAGTGCCGATGCACCAAACATTACCGGAATTGCCATAAAGAAGGTGAATTCCGCAGCTACAACTCTAGATAATCCTATCATTATACCAGCGAGAATGGTGGCCCCACTGCGGGATGTGCCAGGGAATACAGCCGCAATAAGCTGGAATAAACCGATAATTAATGCTTGGTTGTAGGTAATATCGAAAACGCTATTCACCTTGCTTCTTACCCCTTTGTTGCGCCGCTCGATAGCTATAAAAGCTATACCAAAGATTATAAGTGCCAAAGCAACTGTTATCTCGTTATAGAAGTATTCATCGATTAAATCATCAAAGAAAACACCGACAATAGCTGCAGGGATAGACGCTACAACTATTTTAATCCACATATTAAAGATGTTCTTTTCAATAACTGGTTCACCTTTTTTAAATGTAAACGGAAAAATCTTGTTCCAGTAGATTACAACAACTGCAAGGATAGCTCCAAGCTGTATTACCACATAAAACATCTCAAGAAACTCATCACTACCCTGAATTGAGAGCAGTTCGTTTAATAAAATCATATGGCCGGTGCTCGATATCGGAAGCCATTCGGTTATTCCCTCAACTATACCGAATACTATGGCAATTAAAATCGCAATCACTTGCTATACCTCCTTTTTATTATATCAAATGTTTGATTTATGAAACTGTATTTTCTAATATATCCATAAAGGGATTAACCCAAATGTTTAGATTATCTCTAAACGAATAAATCATATATGAAACCTTTAATGGGTAGAAATTAATAAATCATAAATATGTAAAACCGCATCTTTGAAGTTGCGGTATTTTGTATATAATACCACAATTATATGAAAAGGCAAAGCCGGAAGAATTCATCCTCCCGGCGCCTTTTCTATTTCTCTGTTTTGTCGAGAATTTATATTGCTTTTTCCAAGTCTTTTTTAAGTCTTTTAATAATTCGCTTTTCAAGTCTTGAAATGTATGATTGAGAAATCCCGATTATTGAAGCTACATCCTTTTGTGTCCGCTCATTTCCATCGATAAGACCGAAGCGGAGTTGCATAATTGTTTTCTCCCGTAAATTAAGTTTATTAATAGCTTCGTTTAATAATGACTTATCGACATCATGTTCTATATTTCTATTGACTATATCGCTATCAGACCCTAGAATATCCGATAAGAGAAGCTCATTTCCGTCGTGGTCGATATTTAGCGGCTCATCAATTGATATATCATATCGTATAGTTGAAACTTTTCGCAGATGCATAAGTATTTCATTTTCAATGCATCGTGAAGCATAAGTTGCAAGTTTTATACCTCGCTCAGGACTAAACGTTTTCACAGCTTTAATAAGACCTATAGAGCCTATTGAGATTAAATCCTCAACATTGACGCCGCTAGACTCAAACTTTTTTGCGATATATACAACAAGGCGAAGGTTGTGCACGATTAATTTTTCTCTACATCCGTTATCGCCATCTATTATTTTCTTGAAAATTTTCTGTTCTTCTTCTGTAGATAGAGGCGGTGGTAGTACCTCAGTTCCATTTATATAGAGAACAGACCTCTTAACTCCTAAAGTTTCAAGTAGCCATTTAATTATCTTCATTTTTACCTCCCAAGTATTTTTGGATTAAGCACCGACTCAAATGCTATATTTTCAAGTTTTGTAGGAACTATAATAGCTTGCACAATTTTTTTTACCCCTCTGTGTTCAAGATGAACTTCATCGCACATAACCCCATACATTATTTTGTCTCCAAGTGGAGATGATGCGGGAATCAGTCTTCTTTTTCGCTCGTCAATTTCATCTTCACAAAAAAGCTTATCACTTATAAGAACTGCACCAACACCTGAAAATGGATCACAAAGAGAATTTCCAGTATCATAAAGCGACCTTGCTTTTATCAAGCGACCTCCCAGCGTGAAAGATAAGTTGTAAATCTGAACACTTTTGGCTAGTGGCTTTGTTAGATATTCAAATATATTAAAACCAAAGTAGGTGAATGCGGTTGTTATTATTATGATTATTGGTGAAACGGAAATATAGAGGAAAGAGTTATTTATATGAATGCCGTTTGTATCGAAAAATAGCACTGTCCCTATAAATACACCGACTAGCAAAAGATTTAAAACTAAAAAAACTGCACCATTTTTAAAAAACTCTCGTTTATCTCGACAGCCAAAAGCAACAGCGACAATCACAGCTGTGAATAAAACTTTTATTATATAAGATATAAAAACCGAAACATCTAAAAAGAAGAATAAAACCGATAAAGCTCCTCCGATAAGACTGCCAGCAACAACATTTATCTTTTTTCGCCTTATCATACGATATTTATAAGTGGTAATAATTAGAAGGAGGGTTATGTAGCAGTTTAAAATAAAGAGGATATCTATATATACAATCATTTCGCTCACCCAGCTAAATTTTAACAACTATAGCGATAGGAAAATGTCAAAAAAAGGAGCGGATATAAAAAAATCATCGGGGGAAATTAAATCAAGGAGGTTTTAGTATGAGTGATAAAGTTAATAATCCCGGTATAGAATATTCACCGGTAGATAATGAAGTTTTCAACAGACACCAAGATGCGGTAAGTCAAACAAAGTCTTTACTTGAAAGGGCGAAGAAATATCAAAAGTATAAATATGATTTCGAAAAGCCTTTGAATGTTGTTCCAACGACTGCCGAGCTAGCGTCACAGATGTATGTAGATGCGGTTAATCAATCGGTCATTAAAACCGATTCGCTAGTAAATGAAGAGAAAAACTTTTCAGAAGAGAATAAGAAGTAAAGAAAAAGAGGCGTTTACCGCCTCTTTTTCTTTAAATGATTGCTAATTTATAACAAAAGTAGTATAATCGAGGATACGACGAATTTCGCAGTCGAATACAAATTAAAAGGGAGCAGTATGTTCAGTCTTTTAAATAAACCTGTCGATCTTACAACGGGAAATTCTTTGCAGAGAATTATGCTATTTATGATTCCGATGCTTATTGGGAACATTGCCC
>CAYJGP010000148.1:0-4186 GCA_964369435.1 uncultured Oscillospiraceae bacterium
TTTGTGGTAGATAACGAAGAGCTTTTAAACTCTCTCCCACGGGACGTAAACTTTTTACGCCCGCATATCAGTCAACCGGTTGAGCTTGGTGTAGTTCAAGTGTCGCTGGAGTTTCACGTCCGAACATTGAAATCTTGACAACGACTTTATTCGCCGCTGTATCAAGCTCTTCAACAGTTCCGACAAATCCCTCAAGCGGACCATCGAGAATTCTAACACTGTCGCCTACCGCGTAACTAACCTCAATCTGTTTTACCTCTTCAACGCCGAGGCGTAGCACTTCATCTTCCGACAATGGAACTGGTTTTGACCCAGGTCCCACAAACCCTGTTACACCGCGAGTATTTCGCACGATATACCAAGTTTCGTCGGTCATGACCATCTTGACAAAAACGTATCCTGGGAAAGTTTTTCTCTCAACTTCCTTTTGTTTTCCGTTTTTATCTATTTCCTGTACAATCTCTGTAGGAACACGCACCTCATCTACAAACTCTTCAAGGCGACGGTTTTCAACAGCTTTCATAATGTTGTTCGCAACCTTGTTTTCGTAGCCTGAGTACGTATGCGCTACATACCATTTTGCTTCTTGTGACACTGTTACCTCCAAACTGAAAGCTACCCGTTAAGAAGTAGTCTTACCGCAAGCCCTAATAAAAAGTCTATAACCCAGATAACTATCCCTGTACAGAGAACCATTCCAGCAACAACAAATACATTGTTTATCGCTTTGCGGCGAGGAGGCCATACAACCTTCTTAAACTCACCCTTTGCATCTGAGAAGAACTTGCCCATTCTCTTAAAAAGGCCTGGTTTTTTGTTTTTGGTAACTGGTTTGTTTTCAGCCATAGCTATTACCGCCTTTTTATTTTGTTTCCTTGTGAGGAGTGTGTTTGCGACAGAATCTGCAGTATTTGCTCATTTCAATTCTATCTGGTGTGTTTTTCTTGTTTTTCATTGTGTTGTAGTTGCGCTGCTTGCACTCTGTGCATGCCATTGTAATTTTTACTCTCATCTTTCGGCACCTCTCTTTTTTAACTTAAAGACCTATTTTGCCTCCCTCGTATTTGCATTAAAATAACACAAAAAAATAAACCTACGAATCGAGGTAATAGTATTTTAGCATAAAGATTATATATAGTCAAGTATTATTGCAACTATTTTTATTTTTCGCATATAATTTTATGTAGCAATTGAAAAAATAAGCGTTTTGTGGTAGAATATTAAGACTAATCGCTTGTTTTTCAAAAACACGATTATATCATCTATATAATAATGTAAAGTAACAGCTTTTTCAACCCCTTTATTTATCTTTGTGAAAACCGCGCTTTGCATAATATATTTAAAACTATTTTTTGGAGGCATTATTTTGGCTAAACTTCGTATCGCTGTAATATTCGGAGGAGTTTCTTCTGAACATGAAGTGTCGCTTATGTCGGCAGCTTCAGTAATAACAAATCTACCACGTGATAAATACGAGGTGATAACTGTCGGAATAACTAAAAAAGGCAGAATGCTGCTATACCCAGGTGACCCTGCAGCTATTGAGAGTGGATCTTGGGAAACAGACAGCGACTGTGTGCCAACAACAATCTCCGCTGACAGACGTGTGCACGGGCTTGTTAATATGCTCTCTGACGGAACTTTCACAAATCTGAAAGTAGACGCTGTTTTCCCTGTTCTTCACGGTAAAAACGGTGAAGACGGAACAATTCAAGGTTTATGTCAGTTTGCGGGGATTCCGTATGTGGGTTGCGGACCACTTGCTTCTGCTGTTTGCATGGATAAGGCAGTTGCAAAGACGATGCTCACAGCTGCAGGTATTAATAACACTCCATACCTTACATTTATTAAAACAGAGACCGATGACTTTGACGCGATAGAAGATAAAGTTTCAAAGATACTTGGCTACCCTGTATTTGTGAAACCTGCAAACTCAGGTAGTAGCGTTGGGGTAAATAAAGCTTCAAATGCCGAAGAGCTTAAGATGGCAATAAACCTCGCTAAAGCTCACGACTTAAAAATACTAGTTGAAAAAGCTATTAGTTGTCGTGAAATCGAAGTAGCAGTAGTTGGAAACAATGCTCCATACTGTGGTGAACTCGGCGAGATTTTATCCTCAAACGACTTTTATGATTATGATGCAAAGTACTTACTTGGGACTTCAAAAACTATAATTCCTGCAAATCTAGAGCCATCTATTGCAGATGAAATAAAAAGACTCGCAGTTAAAGCTTATAAAAATCTTGGATGTGAAGGTTTTGCAAGGGTCGACTTCTTTTTAACATCTGATAATACTATATTATTAAATGAGATTAACACTATACCCGGGTTCACTTCAATCTCAATGTTTCCAAAGATGATAATAGCCACCGGCAAAAGCTACCCCGAGCTTTTAGATGAACTAATAACGCTTGCTCGAAACAAGGAGGATTTTAGTCGATGAACAAAAAACCTATTGGGGTTTTCGATTCGGGTCTTGGCGGGCTTACAGCGCTTCGCGAACTTATAAAGCTTCTTCCAAACGAAGATTTTATCTACTTTGGAGATACCGGCAGAGTGCCTTATGGCTCTCGCAGCAGAGATACTATTTTAAACTATGCAAGACAAGATATAGCTTTTTTAAAGTCTATGAATGTTAAGATGATAATCGCCGCTTGTGGAACAGTCTGCTCAAATATCGATGATGAATTTATAAATTCTGTCGATCTTCCGTTTATTTCGGTTATCGAGCCAACCGCTACCATTGCGACAAACGTTTCAAAAAATAAACATATCGGTGTTATTGCAACAAAAGCGACTATTGCATCAAATTCGTTTGGTAAGGAGATTAAACGACAGTGCGAAGCGGCAAAGGTTGATAGCCTTGCATGCCCTCTGTTTGTCCCAATGGTTGAAGATGGTATCTTTGATAAAGACAACGAGATAGCACAGGCGGTAGTTCGCCTTTATCTTGAAAGGTTTAAAGAGTCAGATATCGATACTTTAATTCTAGGTTGCACCCACTACCCTCTTCTAAAAGGTGCAATTGCAAAATATCTCGGAGATACGGTAGAACTTATAGATAGCGGTCGTGAGGTTGCAAAAAAAGCAGCGGCAATACTTCGAGAGAAAAATATCTTAAATGACAGTGGAACTTGTGATTGCAAGTTTTTTGTCAGTGATAACACTCAAGGGTTTCGCGAGATCGCCTCGATGTTTTTAGATAATAATATAGAAGAGATTACAAAAGTTTCGATAACAAGCTTTTAGGAGGACACTAAATTGAAGAAAAATGTAGTTATCAATATACAGGGAATACAACGTCAGGGCGAAGAGAATGACTCGACGGAACTTATAACAATCGGACACTTTTTCAAAAAAGACGATAAGTATTTTATCGCCTATGAAGAGAGCGACATGAGCGGATTTAAAGGCTGTAATACTGTTGTTTCAATTGATCAAAAGAAGGTTTCAATGAACAGATACGGCCAGGTGCGAAACACAATAACAGTTGAGAAAGGTGTTCGCCACCAGAATAGATATTCAACAGGGTATGGCGATATAACAGTCGGCGTTATGGGCAGCGATATACAGCTTGATTTCAACGATAACGGCGGCGAACTTCATATGACCTATACCCTTGATATAAATACCTCGCTTGCAAGCGAGAATGAAATTCACATAACCGTAAAGGAGCAACAGGAGAGAAATGTTTAACAGACAAGCGGCAACGGCCGCAGAGATTAAGGAACTTATAAAAAACACAGCGGGCGCTCTATATAATAATGTAGAGCTTCCCGATTTTTTGGTGGAAATTCCAGCTGACAAGTCAAATGGTGATTTCGCTTCAAACTTCGCCCTCGTTTCGGGACGAGCTATAAAAAAAGCCCCACGTGATATTGCGGCAGAGATAATTGAGAATATCGACTTCGCAGCTAGTAGCATCGAGAGTTGCGAAGCGGCAGGACCTGGATTTCTAAACTTCAAGGTCAAAAAGAGCTATTTTGAGAACGTTGTTTTTGATGTTTTAAAAGAAGGCGAGCTATACGGCAGCTCAGACTTTGGCAATAACGATAAAGTTATGGTTGAATTTGTATCGGCAAATCCAACAGGCCCTATGCATATGGGTAATGCTCGTGGCGGTGCTATCGGCGATAGTCTTGCTCGTATTCTCAGATTTGCAGGATATGATGTTACAACCGAGTTT
>CAYJGP010000149.1:0-4128 GCA_964369435.1 uncultured Oscillospiraceae bacterium
CGGTTATCACCGTTCCTGCATACTTCAACGATGCTCAGCGTCAAGCTACAAAAGATGCAGGACAGATAGCAGGACTTGAAGTTCTTCGTATTATAAACGAGCCAACAGCGGCTGCGCTATCTTATGGTATCGATAAAGAGAACGACCAGAAAGTTTTAATCTACGATCTTGGCGGCGGTACATTCGACGTTTCAATAATCGAGATGGGCGATGGCGTTCAGGAAGTTCTAGCAACAGCTGGTAACAACCGTCTTGGCGGCGACGACTTTGATGAGAGAATTATAAACTTCCTCGACGATGAGTTTAAGCGTGAGAATGGATTTAGCCTAAAGGGCGACAAAATGGCTATGCAAAGACTAAAAGAGGATGCGGAGAAAGCAAAAATTGAGCTTTCAGGCGTTGCAACAACAGCTGTTAATATCCCATTTATCACAGCAGATGCTGCAGGTCCTAAGCACTTAAATACAAACCTATCAAGAGCGAAATTCAACGAGCTAACAGCAGACCTTGTTGAAGCTACAATGAAACCGCTAAAACAAGCTATTGCAGATAGCGGACTATCACTTTCAGAGCTTGATAAAATAATCCTTGTTGGTGGTTCAACACGTATTCGTGCAGTAGTAGATGCAGTTAAAGATTACACAGGCAAAGAGCCATTTAAGGGAATAAATCCTGATGAGTGTGTTGCTCTTGGTGCGGCTATTCAGGGCGGTGGTCTCGGCGGCGATGTTAAGGGTGTTCTTCTACTAGACGTAACTCCCCTATCGCTTGGTATCGAGACTATGGGTTCTGTTTCAACAAAAATAATCGAGAGAAATACAACTATCCCAACAAAGAAGAGCCAGGTATTCTCAACTGCCGCTGACAACCAGCCTTCAGTTGAAATTAATGTTCTTCAGGGAGAGCGTGAGATGGCAGCGGATAACAAGTCGCTTGGTCGTTTCCACCTAGATGGTATTCCAGCAGCTCCAAGAGGAGTTCCACAGATCGAAGTTACATTTGATATAGATGCAAACGGTATCGTTCATGTATCGGCGAAAGACCTTGGAAGCGGAAAAGAGCAGAAGATAACAATAACAAGCTCAACAAATATGAGCAAAGAGGATATCGAAGCGGCTATCAAAGAGAGCGAAGCAAATGCAGAGGCTGATAAAAAACGCCGTGAAGATATTGATACAAGAAACGAAGCTGACTCAATAGTTTACCAGACAGAGAAAACTATCACAGAGCTTGGCGATAAAATTGAGCAATCTGAGCGCGACGAGATAAACGGTGCGATTGAGGCACTAAAAGAGGCGCTAAAAGGCACTGATATCGAAGCTATCAAAGAGAAGAAAGGCGAAGTTGAGAAGAAACTACACGCAATGAGCCAGAAACTCTATGAAGCAGCAGCTGCTGCACAAGCCGCAGAAGGCGGAGCTGCTGGCGAGCCGACAGCAGAAAATGCTTCCGACCCAAATGTTGTCGATGCAGACTTTAAAGAAGTAACAGACGACGAAGAAGCGAAGTAAGAATAAACAGCAATGAGCGGCACGAAAGTGCCGCTGTACTGCTGAAAAGGCAATTTAGTTGAGTTTAACCAAAGGTGAGTTTTGGAAAACTCGAAGTGAAAAGATAAGTGATGACTGATAGGCGCTGCGTTGCATAAACTATGGATATATAATTTTTCATCAGAACTATTAAAGGAAGACTTACTTTTTGCCTATAAAACTACAAATAAGGAGAAAAACTGTGGCGGACAACAAGAGAGATTATTATGAGGTCTTATCGGTCTCAAAGGGTGCTAGCGACGATGAGCTGAAAAAAGCCTACCGAAAACTCGCCAAAAAGTACCACCCCGATCTAAATCCTGGAGATAAAGAGGCAGAGCGCAATTTCAAAGAGGTAAACGAGGCTTATGAGGTGCTCTCAAACAAGGATAAACGCGCGAAATACGACCAGTTCGGCCATGCGGGAGTTGATCCAAACTTTGGTGCCGGCGGCGGATTTGGTGGCTTTGGCGGCGGCGGATTTGATTTTGGCGAAGATATCTTCGGCGATATATTTGGCAGTTTCTTCGGCGGTGGAGGCAGAGGTGGCAGAAACCAAGGCACCAGAGCGACGAGAGGCAGCGATATATATGGCAACGTTACGATTTCGTTTGGTGAGTCGGCAAAAGGCACTAAAAAGAATATAGAGTTTAACAAGATAGATAGCTGTGATAAGTGTAGCGGTAGCGGAAGCGAGCCGGGCCACGACCCAGAGACATGTCCGAACTGTAATGGTGTGGGATATGTTAAAGTTTCAAGCAGAACTCCGTTTGGAATGGTGCAACAGCAAAGAGCTTGTAGCAACTGCCATGGAACAGGAAAAATTGTGACGCATCGTTGCACAAAATGCGATGGCAACGGCAAAACATCTTCAAAAAAGAAGATGGAGGTTAATATCCCAGCGGGAATAGATGATAACCAGACTATTGCACTGCGCGGTCAGGGCAATGCTGGAAGTTATGGCGGCCCTGCGGGCGATCTTAACATAACCGTTTCGGTACGTCCAGACCCGCTTTTCACAAGACAAGGGTTCCATGTTCTGTGTGACATACCGATAACATATTCTCAGGCGGTGCTTGGAAGCGAGATTATTGTACCGACAATCGACGGAAAGGTGAAATACACCGTACCCGAGGGAACGCAGCCTGGAACTGTCTTTAGATTAAAGGGCAAAGGAATACCTCATATAAACGGCAGAGGTGTTGGAGATCAGCTTGTAACTGTTATACTCGAAGTGCCAACAAAGCTCACAAAAGACCAGAAAAAAATACTAACCGAGTTTGACAAAGCGGTCACCGATGATCACTATAAAGGGAGAAAAGGATTTTTTGAAAACCTCAAAGAGAAATTTTCATAGAGATAATATCGATTTATAGTTTATCTATCGGCATAAAGATTTAAAATAAAACCTTGTAGTTTAGACTACAAGGTTTTATTTTAGCTATAATTTGAAGTATTAAAAGCAAACCGGCATCGGATACTAAAAAGTGACAGTGACAGATTTTGGTTGGGAGAGATACAACAGAGAAATAAATCTCTGTGCATTTTCGGGAAAATGAATAGAGAAACTATCTGAGGTGAAGATTTGATAAAACTGCAAAAAAATCACCCACGAATTGAGAACACTTATAAAAACATGCCGATTAATTTTGGGCATAAAAACACCCTCTAGCATAAACTAGAGGGTGAGCTGTTTGCAGCATCATGCTGCTGGTGACCCGTACGGGAATCGAACCCGTGTTACCGCCGTGAAAGGGCGGTGTCTTAACCGCTTGACCAACGGGCCAGAAGTGCGGTTTATTGGTGGCGCTAATGGGACTTGAACCTATGACCTGCCGGGTATGAACCGGATGCTCTAGCCAACTGAGCTATAGCGCCTTATTAAACCGCTTAATTATTATAATAAAAGGCGATGTAAATGTCAAGTGTTTTTTGTATTTTAGGTGTTTTTTACCCAAAATTCTGCTATTTATCGCCGAATACACACTATTCGCACTAAAATAGCCAAAAAAAGAGCATTATTAATTAAAGCTAGAATTACAGTGCTAGATGAAACAAAAGATAAAAAAACAGGGCAAATTTAAGCGTCCATAAACAAAAGGCAAAAAACAAGCATTAGCAGTGCAAGTGTCTGCTACCCACTTGAGATAAAATGTTTATAAAAAACTGTTAGATTACCGCCATTTTTTCACAAATTCATTGACTTGCAAAGCTGCATTTGGTATAATATTTTAGCATCAATATAATGTCTGAAGCAAAAGTGACCCTAGCGACTTTGCCGATTTAGAGCCGCAGAGCCTCACCGAAGTGGTTATAGCAAGTATTACTCGAAATTTTTCAGTATACAGGCCGTTTTGTCCGAGCAGGGTTGTGCAGATAAAAGCGAAAATTAAAGTCTAATTACCCAAAAAACCAAGATTTCTACCTAAAGTTCTACCATTTATGCAAAACATTTTCCAGATGGAAAATTGAGCTAAAAAATGAGCTTTAGATGAATAAATATGGAGACGTATCGAAGTGGTCATAACGAGCCTGACTCGAAATGTACAAGGTGCAGTCTCTACTAAAAAGCCGTAAAACCGCATGGTTACAGGGTTTT
>CAYJGP010000150.1:0-4106 GCA_964369435.1 uncultured Oscillospiraceae bacterium
TGTACTAAAAACGCTTGAACCTAAAGTTTTAGGCCTGCTTATCGTCTGTGAGGGTGGGGCTAATGCCGCGCTTCAAGAAGATGTTATATCTGCGGTAAAGGCGGTATTTAATATCGATTCAAATAGAATACATGTCACAGAGATGACAAAATAGGAGGAGAGTTATGAGAAACAGAAAATCTTTTGTAATGGCAGTTTTAGTTCTTTGTTTGGGTGCGGCGGTATATCTAAATTGGCAGTTTTCAAATTCAGGAGAAGACCTTGTTTATACAGGAAATATAACAAGCGGTGCTCTAGATGCGACAGATACAACCCCTACTGACGGTGAAGGCGATGATGAAGGCGATAAAAACTACGGTGATGTTAAATATGTTATAGGTGATGAAGCAGTTGATGATGACTACTTTGCGATGACAAGAATTGATAGAGATAAAGCTCGAGAAGAAGCAATTGATACTGTTCAGGAAATTCTATCAAGTGCTAATATCGACAGTGCCGGTATTGAAGAAGCTGCAAAAACTGCAACAAACATAGCGATGGCTATGGAGAGCGAGAGTAAAATTGAGGCAACTATTAAAGCTAAGGGATTTAACGAGTGTGTTGTGTTTATCGATGAAGAGTTTGTTACAGCAGTTGTGCAGTCAGAAGGGCTTACAGCAGGGGAAGCTGCAGTGATTAAAGATGCTGTTTTATCATCATACGATACAGCGGTTGAAAATATAAGAATTGTTGAGGTAAAATAGTTGTCAGAGCAGTTTTTTGTGGTATAATAGTAATAGATTGATTTAGATTGTTTTTTAAAAATAAGGAGTTTGTAAAATGAACGATAAATCGTATAAAGAGAAGGTTGGAAGCCTTAAAATTTCAGGGGATGTTATAACCTCTATCGCAAAGACTGCTGCAGAAGAAATTGACGGTGTTATCTCTGTTGGAAGTAAAAAAGGTGGTATTTTAAAAGCTATTGAGAAATTCACCAAAAAAAGTGTTTCGGTAAGCTTTACTGAAGAATCAGCAGTTATAGATATTTATATAACCGTAAGCTATGGAGCAAAAATTACACAGGTTGGGCCGAAAGTGCAAGAGAGTGTTAAAGATTCAGTGCAGAATATGACATCGATATCTGTTGATAAGGTCAATGTGTATATTGCAAGTGTTGAGGGTATAAACAACTAAAATTAAATAAACTCTCGTTTGAGGGTTTATTTGTTTTTGAGAGGATATTATAGTGAAAATAACAAGGCGTGAAGAAAGAGAGCAGCTGCTAACTCTTATTTTTGAAAAGATGTTTTCGGAGAGTGAACCGGCGCATTTTTTAGAAGAAAGTGCAAAAAACAAAGAAGCTGAATATACAGGATATGTTATTGATGGCTTTTTGGGTGTATGTAAAAATGTTGAGATTATCGATAGTCATATCGAGAAAAACTTAAAAAACTGGACGATACAAAGACTGCCTAAAATGGTTCTTGCTATACTTAGATTATCGATATATGAGATAATTTTTGTTGAAGAGATACCGGTTAGTGTATCTATTGATGAAGCGGTAGAACTTGCAAAAAGCTTTGCTGGTGACGATGATCCAGCGTTTATTAACGGTGTTCTCGGCACTGTTGAAAAATCACTATGACAAAAGGTTATCTTGGGATAGATACCAGCAACTATGCATCATCAGCGGCATTTCTTTTTGGCGATAATATATTAAGTGAAAAAGAGCAGATAACCTTAAATGAAGGTATAGGGCTTCGTCAGAGTGATTGTGTTTTTCTACATAGTAAAAATTTAAATAGGGTGATTGAGCGCCTTTTTGCAAACTGTGACTGTAAAGTGTTTGGAATAGGTTACTCAAAAACTCCAAGAGATAATAAAGGCTCATATATGCCGGCATTTGTCGTTGGAACAAATGTTGCACTATCTCTCTCAGCGGTTCTAAAAGTGCCTGCACATTTTTTCTCTCACCAAGCAGGCCATATAGCAGCAGCTATTTATGGTAGTGGTGGTTTAGAACTTCTCGATAAAGAGTTTTTAGCGGTGCATCTAAGTGGCGGAACAACTGATTTATTAAAGATTTCACCTTGCAAACAGAATATCTTTAAAATTGAGAGTATAGGTGGAACGCTCGATCTTATGGCAGGACAAGCGGTCGATAGGGTGGCATCAATGCTATCGCTTCCGTTCCCCGGTGGAGAAAAACTCTCAGAGCTCGCAGCGCAGAGTAGTGAGCAGTTTAAAATAAAACCATATATAAAGGGATACAATATATCACTGTCTGGTATTGAGAATAAATGTGCAGATTTAAAGAAAAAGGAAGTGCCGAGCTGTGATATTGCAAAGTTTTGCATCGATCATATCAATGCTTCACTAAAAGCAATGCTCGCCGCAGCTACTAAAGATTACCATCTTCCTGTTTTGGCGGTTGGTGGAGTATTATCAAATGAAACTATAAAAGCTATGGTACAGACCGAATTTAACGGTTTTGTTGCTCCACCGAAATTCAGTGGAGATAGTGCTATAGGACCTGCGTTTCTCTGTAGGTTAAAAGAGGAGAGGTATGGATAGTAGGTTTATAACGGTATCAGAACTTAATAATACCGCAAAAGAACTTTTAGAGAATTTTCCGCTTTTCAAAAATCTCTATATTAAGGGAGAGATTTCGGATTTCAAAGGAGCTTCAAAAAACGGACACATATACTTTAGCCTTAAAGATGAAAGCTGTAGTGTGAGAGCTGTTGTTTGGAAAGGTAATGTTACAAAGGCGATAAGTAACCTTAAAAACGGCTCAGAAGTTATAGTTACAGGCAAAATATCTGTATATAACAAAGGTGGATATATAAACATTACCGTTTATGATGTTATTGAAAAAGGCGTAGGTGATAGCTCGCAAAAAAAAGACGAGCTATATAAAAAATATGAGAGTCTTGGTTATTTTAAAGAAGAACTAAAAAAAGATCTTCCAAAATATCCGCAAAAGATTGCAGTTATAACTTCAAAAAGAGGAGCAGCTATTGGAGATGTAATAAGAACCATTAGTATGAGATATCCTATCTGTACTGTGAGTGTAATTGATGTTGCGGTACAGGGAGAGGATGCGCCAAAGCAGATTGCGAATGCTATTGTAAAAAGCGACAACATTTACGATTTGATTTTTATAACCAGAGGTGGCGGCAGTGAAGATGATCTATCAGCTTTCGATGATGCGCTTGTAGTTGAAGCGGTTTTTAACTGTAAAACAGCTGTTCTATCAGCGGTAGGACACGATAGAGATAGATTTCTCATAGATCTTGTAAGTGATAAATCAGCCTCAACACCTACACAAGGGGCGGTTTTAGCGGTACCTGATTATAAAGAGATAATCGAGCTTTTAGAGCAAAAACAAGCAGTTATGGCAAAAAGTGTTAAAAATATTCAACTGCAAAAACAAAGAGAGCTTCTGTTGGTTATAAGAAGTGAAGGTTTTGCAGGGTTTAAAAATAAAATTTTAAGACAAATTGACAGTATTGATAATAGAAGCAGACAACTGAAATCATTGATAGATGAAAGGTATCGCGAATGCGAGTTTTCATTGATGATGTCTGCGCAAAAGATAGATGGATTAAGTCCGCTCGCTGTTCTTACCAGAGGATATTCAATTTCACTTATTAGTGATAAACCGATACTCGATTCACACTCTGTAAATGTATCGGATGAAGTTTATGTTAAGTTATTAAAAGGCGGATTTAAAGCGGAAGTTCGAGAGGTGGATTATGAGTAATTTTGAGCTACAACTAAAGCAACTTGAAGATATCGCGCAAAAACTTGAAACGGGAGAAGTTTCCCTTGAGGAGTCGCTAAATCTCTATAAAGAAGGCTGTTTGATAGTTGAGAGTTGTAAGAAAACTCTAAACGAAGCAAAAATTATTATTGAAGGCTTTGAGGGTGATTTAGCTTGATGGATTTTGAAAAAAAATATACTGAATATCAAAATGCTATTGAAGAGCAGTTAAATCTCGCTGTAAAATCAGTAGAGGAGCCTTATAGCGAAGTTGTTGATTCAATGAGGTATAGCCTGCTTGGTGGCGGAAAACGGATAAGAGCTATTTTAATTCTAGCCTTTTGTGATATGCTCAAAGGTG
>CAYJGP010000151.1:0-4045 GCA_964369435.1 uncultured Oscillospiraceae bacterium
CACAAGGTAGAGCTATGTCGCATTTAACCGACCAGATTCCTCTACAACCCTCAAAATATTTAGCGCTAGGAACTCTTTTCGCATACTCGCTAATACGAAGTCTCTCAACCTCTTTTATCTGCTGCATAACAGCAAGATCAATTCCATTCTCATCAACAACATATCCGCCACTGTCCGACATCGCAATAACAGTAGCTCCAAGCTCAGTTGCTTTCTCGTGTGCATAAATAGCAACATTTCCACTTCCTGAAACAACTACCTTCTTACCATTGAAGCCGTCGTTTTTCATAACTTTCATCATCTCTTCAACAAAGTAGCAGACGCCATAACCTGTCGCCTGAGTTCTTATAAGTGAGCCGCCGTAAGTAAGCCCTTTACCTGTTAGTACGCCTGTAAACTCATTACGAAGGCGTTTGTACTGACCATACATAAATCCTATCTCACGAGCACCAACACCGATGTCTCCCGCTGGAACGTCTGTATCAGCACCGATATGCTTTGCAAGCTCAGTCATAAAGCTCTGGCAGAAACGCATAATCTCGTTATCGCTCTTGCCTTTAGGATCAAAGTCGCTACCGCCTTTACCGCCGCCCATAGGAAGTCCTGTTAAACTGTTTTTAAACAGCTGTTCAAAACCTAGGAATTTTATAACAGATGCGTTAACCGATGGGTGAAGACGAAGACCACCTTTATATGGGCCTATCGCTGAGTTGTACTGAACTCTAAATCCTCTGTTTACATGTACTTTTCCCGCATCATCTACCCACGAAACTCTAAACTGGATAAAGCGCTCAGGCTCAATAATTCTGTCAAATATTCCAGCATCTACAAAATCTGCTCTCTGCTCTGCAACTGGCTCGAGCGACTCAAGCACCTCTTTTACCGCCTGAAGAAACTCTTCTTCACCTGAGTTTCTTTTCTTTGCGACTTCGTAAATACCGTTTAAGTAACTGTTTTTTATAGCCATTTTATCCTCCTGAATTCAATTTATTTTCACACTTATACTATTATATAATATGAAACTTCAATTTTCAATATTAAAGTTGTAAAATTGCAAAATTTGTCACAATATCTTTAAAAACCGTTTTAATAATGCGCAATTTGCAAGTTTTCGTTTTGTAAATTTCATTGAAATTTTGTTTAAAACAACGGTATATCAGCTTGACTGCTCACTTTTTTTTAGATATAATAATATGATGAGTGGATTGTACGGCAGCGCGTAAAGTGAGGAAAGTCCGGGCTTTTAGGAACAGGATAGCTGATAACGTCAGCCGAAGGCGACTTTAGGGAAAGTGCAACAGAGATATACCGCCGACATTTTGTCGGTAAGGGTGGAAAGGCGAGGTAAGAGCTCACCGGCGTCTTGGAGACAAGGCGGCCCTGCAAACCCTATCCGAAGCAACACAGAAGATTAAGGGGTCGTTCCTACCCCCTTCGATAAAGTGGCAAAGAACGATATGGCGACATATCGTCAAGATAGATTGTCGTACACGACAGAACCCGGCTTATAGATCCACTCATAATTTTAAATTTAAAGGGGAATTATACTATGGAATTCAAAGAACTCGCAAAAAAAGCACTTGAGGCAAGAGAGCTTGCATACAGCCCCTATTCTGACTATTGTGTCGGTGCCGCACTTCTATGCGAAGATGGCGAGATAATTATGGGGGGAAATATCGAAACTGCTACCTATGATCCAACCACTTGCGCTGAAAGAGTTGCTCTCTTTGCAGCAATCGCTCGGGGCAAGCGCAAATTTAAAGCTATAGCTGTTTCTGGCGGCAAAAAAGGCGAGTCGCCAATAACCCACCAGCTACCTTGCGGCACCTGTCGCCAGGTTTTTCTTGAGTGGTGTGATATGGATTTTAAAATTGTCTCTGTTAAGACAGAAGACGATGTTAAAATTTTCACTGTCGAAGATCTCCTTCCCTACTCACAAAATTTTTAGTCTGAGGTTTTTATGAAGAAATTTGTAGGTAAATTTTTAAAGTTTACCATTCCTTTTCTGTTGTTTTTTATCTGGTTTTTAGCATTTGAGCCATACGACTATTTTGGTATTCGCGGCGGCACCACCTATTCATATAAGCAGATATATGAGATGCGAAGACTTATTCGCGAACAACCGACCAATATCATTCTTGGTGACTCACGAATGGCACATCTCGATGACGATTTAGTTTTTGAATATTCAGGCGAAGAGTATCTAAACCTTGCTTTTGGCGGAGCTACTATGGGCGAGATTATAGATTTATTTTACTTTGCAGATGAACACACAGATCTTGAAAAAGTCTATATAAGTATCAGCTTTTTCACTATAAACTCAACCTACATGGCCGACCGCGTCACTGGTACTATACCACTTGTTTTAGACCCACTTGTTTATCTATCAAAGTTCACAAATTACCCTACAACATATAATTATATGCACTCACAGATAGATAATCTCACCTACTATATCGATAACGGAGAATGGTATGATGAAACTAAGCAAACACCACTCAATGAGAGGGATTTTAGCTATGATGAAAATGGGTATCGCTCAGATATCGTCCTCTTCTCAGAACTGCACACACAATCTCCATACCCTATGTTCATCTTCGATCCACACCCAACATTTATGAAAGAACTAAAAGAACTCGCCCTCTACTGTGAAGAGCGAGGAATTGAAATAATTGCTGTATTCCCACCCGTCCAACAGGCATATTGGGATATCGTTATCGATGGTATGGGATACACCGAGGGAGTGGCTGCGTATAAAAATGAGCTTCTGCAATATTATAGTGCAATTGATATGGAATGGCAGAGCGAGTATATCAAAGATGATACTAAATTTTTCGATCCTTTTCATTTATATAAGGAATACTATGATGCCGACTACACAAGGATTCTCTTCACCGATTATACACCGGAATATGTTATTCGACATATAAAAGAACCGCAACTTTAATGCTTTATGTGTTAGTTTAACATTTAATTATAAAAAATTGAGGTTTCTATGAAAAAATTTGTTAGTAAGTTTTTGCTATTTTCAATACCTTTCGCCTTAGTTTTTGCATGGTTTTTAGCATTTGAACCCTATGACTATTTTGGTATCCGCGGTGGAACAAACTACGGAAACAAACAAATCTATGAGATGCGCAGACTGCTGCGTGAACAACCTACACATATAATCCTTGGGGACTCACGAATGGCACATCTCGATGATGATCTCGTATATGAGTATACAGGTGAAAACTATGTAAATCTTGCGTTTGGCGGCGCCACAATGAATGAGATATTAAATCTTTTTTACTATGCAGATGAGCACACCGATCTTGAAAAGGTATATATCGCTATAAGCTTTTATACCATTAACGGAGCGTATGTAGCAGATAGGGTTAGTTCTACTATTCCAATAGTACTCGACCCTGTTTTGTATATATCAACAACCTCATCCTATCCAAATATTATAAATAACATGAACGCTCAGATTAGCAAGGTTCAGTATTATTTAGAAAATGGCGAGTGGCCACTTGATGAAACATATCAACTTCCACTCAGCGAGCGAGACATCAGCTATGATGAGTATGGAAATCGAGTGGATATGCTTGCCACTGCATATACACATATTCTACAAACCTACCCTATGTATAAATTTGACGCTGGGGAAGACTATATGGACAGATTAAAAGAGCTTGCCCTCTACTGTGAGGAGAACGACATTGAAATCATTGCGGTTTTTCCACCTGTCCATCAAACATATTGGGATATCGTTATCAACGATAGAGGTTTTGCAGACGAGGTAGCGGAATACAAGACCGAACTTTTGCAGTATTTCGATGCCATTGATATGGAGTGGGAGAGTGAGTTTATCAAAGACGATACATTGTTTTTTGATCCATTCCATTTATATGAAGAGTATTACGACAGCGAGTTTACAAGAGTTCTCTTCACCGACTATACCCCTGAATATGTTATTCGAAGCACACCTGAATAAAAAAAATTGTTAAGGGAGCAATTATGTTATTCAATTCAGTATCATATCTATGGTTTTTGCCGGCGGTTT
>CAYJGP010000152.1:0-3992 GCA_964369435.1 uncultured Oscillospiraceae bacterium
TATTGAATTAATAAAAAATTTATAGTTTTAATAGTATCTTTATCAGTATGCGTTTTAAATGACATCTTCTTTCTATTTATCCAGAGAAAGCATCTTGTTTTAATACGTCTAATTGGTATAAAAAAGCAATTATGAAAAAGAAAAAAATATCGTTCAAAATACTTTTTGCAAGATTTAATAATCATGAATTTACAACATTTAACTTTTATCATTTGTCCAAATATTATTAGCTTCAGTTAAAATATCAGGGATAGCACGAACCATCACCCTGTCAAGCTCTGCAAAGTCCACTTTAGTACCATAGCTATCGAATACCCACTTATCAAGTAGTGCTAATTTCTCAAAAGGTACTAAACACGCATGAAGCTTTGCCGCAAAGTTTCTATGACCTTTTAGCGCCACATACCACTTATCACAAATTTCAGGCGCTGCATATCTCCAACCTTCACTTCGCATAAACGCATTCCAACGTCTGTGTTCTGCAACTGCGAGTTCCTCTAAAATACGACCACCACTCGTTTCATCTGTTATTGCAGCTTGTACTTCATCTAGCATTTCTTTTGTTGGATGTATCCCCCAGTTATATTTACTCGGATCATTACTCTGCAATTCACAAAGAATTGAATAAACTTTATATTTGCAGTGGAGTCCTAAAGCGGTTGACGAGCTTCTGTTATACTCTTTATCCTCATAATTTTTATCGGCTTCTGCATTAACTTTGTTGATAACTGCAGTTTTCGCTTCACCAGTTGCCGCCATAATTTCATCTTTGCTAAACTGCCTTGTATAAAATCTATTAACTGCAATGCCAGCTTTATCAAGATACGGACTTATAAGATTATCATAGCTATATGTCTCTTTTAATGAACCAAATGGAAGCAGATCACAGTTTACGCGGTTATCAAACTTCACTCTACCGCCGATTTCATATAAAAACGGATCTCCCAACATAACATTAATAGTTGGAGGCGGATTTGTCTTGCCATCTCTATCGAATCGAATTTCTTCGTAAATAGAGCGAATCGTCATACCACACCGCAAGTTTAAATTTTCATCGCCAACAACACAGATAACATACGAAACATCGGGAAATGCTGATAGTTTTTCTCTAAAGTCGCTAGACTCAATGTCTGCACAGATAAAATGAATATCGCAATCCTTATCCCCTTCAATCGGGACGAAATCCGACGCTAATTCAGGACAATCTTTCTCTAGTCGCTTAATAGTTTCTGGATCTTTATCAACTATTATTATCTCAGGTCGCAAATTTACAGTTTGAGCCGCCCAAGCTGCAAGTTTCACAGCCTCTGTTCCACATCTACCAAGTCCTGCAATTAAAATAGATATTTTGTTATTACGTCCAGCTAAAAACAGCGGCCTAATATCTAATAGGTGGTGTAGTTTAGCGCGATTCTCACGAACAAGTCGCAAGCTTAAAATCGAGCTGTATTCAATAGAATCTATAACCGCTTCCGCTTCAGGTTCGCTGTTTAGAACATGTATCTGTATATGTCCAGCAATTTTCGATTTACCATATTTCGCTGACAGCTCAAGAGCGTCTCGCAAATTTTCGCTCTCGTTATATTTAAGCAAAAAGAAGTTAATCTGCTTTTTCAGATACCTATTGTGAAGAACAAGCTCGCTCACGCTCTTATCAAAGATAAACGCATCAATAGCATCTATTTCTGCATAGTTTGCAATAGCTTCACTCGATTCGTCGTTTCTATTTCCAAGAAAAACAATCGTCGAGTGTTTTGAAAATAAACTTTTCTCACGCTCATGTATATCGCGTGCAAGTAAAATAGATCTTTTTGAAACTTCTGTAAAGATACAAAGCTTGCCAGTGGAAAGAAAGCGATATCGAATCCATGGGAAAAAGTTTCTAAAGAAACTTAAAATGAAACCGAGGAGTAATGCTGATATAAATAGATGAAGTACAGCAGTATATATTGAAAAGATATACTCAAGTGCAGTTGGAATTTGTCCTGCCATCTCTCTTGTATCACTAACAGAATTCTCGCCGGTCATTGAGCGTATAACGCCAAGAAATGAGGTTATCACGGTATCAATTGGACCGCCTCGAGCGAATACATTACCATTTAAATATATAAAGAAAAGCGCAGCAGAGGTACCTACCATAAGAGTTGCTATTACTTTTTTCGAGCTACCTTTTTCTCTCTTGCTAATGACAAAAGCCACAATTATAGATAGAATAAATGCAACCGGAGAAAGAATAAGTACAATTGATTGAAACATTATAACCTCCATATAAAATAATATTATGTTAATAGATCAACAGTTAGTCCTGGTACAATTTTCGCTATGAATGTAAATGGTAGGCATATTAATATCGGCGATATAATAACATCAATCAAGCTGCCCCACGAAATAGCTATTGCAAAAACTGCATACCCAACATAAGCGAGATAGAGCGATTTATCAAGTACAACAGCTATACCCAAAAAGAAATCAATGTTATAGAGCTTAAATAATATAAAGATAATCGCAAATATCCACAATGGAATAAATGGTATAATTCCAAGTGTTAGTATCGCTACAATCAGTCCCCAAACAAACGATAATCCAGTATAGATATTTTGAGCTAAATCAATAAGAAAAAACTGCGAAATCCCCCAAACAACAATCCCGAACAACATTCCAACCCATGTAAATATGTCATTTGATGAGCTTGATGAGTAGGCAGGTGCACGAGCTTGCTTTGTGATATAGTTGCCAGCTGTATTTGTGGCTGTGTTTCTATTTGTCGCTACAACATTTGTATTTCCACCTCCGCCAACTAATGGATTTAATTTTGGCGGTGGAGCTGAAAAGAGGTTTTTCATTCTACTACTAGCTTCACAGAGCGGACAGCTTTTGTTTTTATTGTAATACTGATGTGCATTATTTCGACTACACTGCTGAAGATTTAACTCAAGTTTTCCTATATCCCGATGAAAATCTGCAACAGTAGGTCTGGAAAACGGCGATAGTGATCCCATTTTCCCAAACATTTTTTTAAACAAAGTAGCAATCTCAGGTGGTAGTGAACTAAAACTTGGTGCATACTTTGGCGGAGTTATACCATAGTTATTCTTTTCGTATGCAAATAAATTTTTCTCGATATTTAAAACTATATTAAACTGAGATGCCGAATAACCATCTCCCACTACACAAGAATACGGATGAGCTCCATTCATAAGAAGAGCAAATATATGTATAGCAACCGCAAAATAGTCGGTATAAATAGTGAAGGTGTCTGCATTAACATCTCGAAGGCTACTGCCGGTATTCATAATTGACTGCACTTCACTTGGTACATATTCAGGGCGACAAACAGGACACTTAAAAACAGAGCCATCTTTTGCTTTTATATGATATGAATCGGTATCTACAAGTGTTATTAGCGCTGTCTTTGGGTCAACGCAGATATTTGCCGGATTTAAATCTCCACAAACATGTCCGCTACTGTGAACCGCACTTACTGCTGCACAGAGGTTTTGAGCAACTTGCAGAAAAAAAGAAAAGTTGTGAAAATTTCTTTTATCATAAGAATATAAGCTGTCAATTTTTGCTGTATTGCGAATTCTCGGCATCATAAACCCTAAAAACTCACTGTTTGCTGAGTAAATAATATCGGTTGGCCAAGCAATTTGATCCGTTATCCCAACAGGCGGAGATGCAAGCATCGCTAAAATTTTTCGTTGTTTTTCGTCGGTCCGCCCACTTCTGTGATATATTTTAGCAACTAAATTCGCATTTCCTAAAACATCGTAAATACTCCCCTCACCACCTTTGGCAAAAGGAGTATCTGAAATTGTATAGTACTGGTTTTTGTTATTATAAACCTTCATCCTGCACCTCTTCTTTCGGTAACAGATGCGGATATAGTTTATAGTAGATATCGCTTTTTAGCTTTGCCCAATCAGGCTCTTTAAAATATTCATCCGCAGGCATTGATATCTCACTTTTGTTATTTATCAAAACAGCAACAG
>CAYJGP010000153.1:0-3982 GCA_964369435.1 uncultured Oscillospiraceae bacterium
TTCATTGATACTACGCCCATGTTTTTTCCTCCTGATTTTTGGTTTTTTCCTCCGCCTGTCTTATTTTATGACCCACAAAGTTATCCTCTGCGACCGTGCCACAAACACGACAAACGTGCGTTTTCTGTGGTATTATACCATAATTGCGCCTTTAGTGCAATAGTTTATTTTGTATCGAAAAATATTTCTTTTACAAATATTCTGTTCAATAACTAGTTTGTAATCATTTGCGTAATATCACATTGTCTTTTATAGGTCAATTTCTGCTTTCTCTCTTTGCAAATTTCACTTCGTTCGCACCAAAATAGAGTCGCTACCGACTACTGCTATATCTGAAACCTTAATAACTATCTCTTTGCCTTTTCCAATATAACTTGCAAATCCACCCTTTTCTTTAACTATAACCGAAGTTATTGCAATACTGCTCTCCGCTGCCTCCAGTTCAAAATCCTCGACAAAACCAAGGTTTTGACCTGTGTTCATATCTATAACGTTTTTCTGGACAAAATCGCTTAACCGAACATTCATATAAATCCCCCTATTGACAAATTGTTATAATACAATAATATTATATGGGTGGTGATTTATATGATTAATGATAAAAAAAATACTAAAAAACGTTTTTTAGATACAAGAGAGCTTGTTTTGCTCTCGTTATTTATAGCTCTTGATGTGGTGCTTGTTTTTGTCCGGATTGAAATCGCTCCAACCCTTTGGATAACATTCTCATATCTGCCGATTGCTTTTGTCGCTATGAGGTATGGTTTTGCAAAAGCCGCAACTGCCGCTGTAATTGGTGATTTACTAAAGTATCTTATAAAACCTTCAGGACCTTTTCACATCGGGTTTACCGTTATAGCCGCTATAGCTGCACTAATTTATGCTCTTTTCTTCTATAAAGAAAAGATAACTATACTTCGAGCAGTGCTTGCAAGGGTTTGTATTTCGGTATTTGTTAATATAATTTTAAACTCTCTCCTATTAGCACAACTTTATGGCAAGGGTTTTTGGGTATACGCTCTCTCGACAAGGGTTGTTAAAAACTTGCTTCTACTGCCCGTTGAAATTGCTCTTCTATACTTCTTTTTAAGAGAGATAAACAAGCTACTCAAGCGCTCAAGACACTAAAGGTTTGCAGCACCAACAATCCCTGCATCATTTCCAAGTTTTGCAGTTGCAACACAAGGAGGCTCTATCTGGTCATGAGCAAATGCGTATTTTTTCAGATGCTCTGTGAGTGGCACTGTTAATAGCTCTCCCTCGGCACTTATTCCGCCTGATAGCATAACTATCTGCGGTCTCATTATATTGACTATGCTGACAATCCCATCGCCCATATAGAAGATATAGTCCTCGATTAGCTTTTTAGCTACAGGGTCGCCAATTTTATACGCTTCAAATGGTGTTCTTCCGCTAATTTTCTCAATATCACCTTTACATAAACTATAAAGTGCACCGCTGCTATCATTTTTAGCAGCTTTTTTTGCGTCTCTAATTAGTGCTGTTGCACTGCAATAGCTCTCGAAACATCCCTTTTTACCACAACTGCATTGCTCACCACCAGAAACTAACGTTATATGTCCAAATTCAGCACCGCCAATGCTGCTGCCGATATATATTTCCCCATTATCGACAAACCCACCGCCTATACCTGTTCCTATTGTTATTAGAAGCGCACTGTCGTAATCAATCGCAGCACCTGCTATAAACTCACCAAGCGCTGCACAGTTTGCATCGTTTGATATCATAACTTTAACGCCCAGTTTTTCACAAAGCAAGTCTGCAAGAGGTAGATTATCAAACCCTTTTAAGTTCCCAGCAAAAAGCACAACTCCGTTTTTGTCATCTATTGCGCCTGGGCATCCAACACCAATTTTACCAACCTCTTTTATATTAACCGAAGTTTTATCGCACAGCTCAAGCACAAGTCCTGCTATATCATCTATAACAGCCATAGCGCCTCTGCTCTGCAACGTCTTTCTGCTATCTTTTAATACTATATTATTTTGCTCATCTAAAACAGCCGCACTAATATTTGTACCGCCAAGATCAACACCAATTTTATAGTTTGCCATATAACTCCACCACCATTTAATTATTTAAGCTGACTTGCCATTCTTTTATCCATTATTCGGATATGCGACACTAGTGCGGTTATCTGTATATTTACATCACCTAAAGTTTTGATATTTGCACCTTCTTTTTTAATCGTATCCGCCAAAATTTTAAGTTTTGCTTTGTAGTCTGTATGAAACGCCTTATGCGCCTCAATATTATCGCATCGCCCTTTCATCCAAAGAATTTCTTCGTCGGCGAAATGCTTATCTACATAGCTAAGTAAAAAATTAACTGTTTCGTTTATTTTTTCCCTACCCTGTCCCTCATTGCAAGCATTAATTAAATTGTTTGCAATCTTAATAAGTTCTTTATGCTGAGAGTCTACCATATTGTTTCCTGTAATGAGGTCATCTGTAAAATTAAATAACATATTACTCTCCTTTTATCTCGTTGTAGCGTCCAACAATATACCTTGCTGTTTCTTTCATTAAATCAAATTTAAACATTTCGATAGTGTCTTCACTTGTGTTCGATACAGAGTTTATATCTATGATATAAAATCCACTGTCATTTTCAATTATATCCATACTACCAGTTTCAATAGATAGTAGCTTCATAGCTTTTACTGCGGTAGTTTGAAGTTCATCGCTAACCTCTGGGTAAAACTCATAAACAGATCCGACATTATACCCTGAGAGACCTTGTGAATTCACACTTCTCTTCAAGATAAGTCTGCATTCATCGCCGATCACCTCAACCCTTGTTAGATAACCATATTGCGGATTATTAAACTCTTCCACAATATAATCAAGCTCTTTAGCCTCTACCATCTGAGCTTTAAGCTCTTCCTCACTTCTTAATATATATGTAGAGTTCGTCCTTCCACCACAATCAGGCTTTGCTATAAGTGGGTAATCAAAATCGCCACCATTTAAAAGCTGTGTTCTTGTGAAAACACCATATACTTTCGGCACCGAAATCCCCGCTTTGTCAAGTACCGAGGTCGATAATGCTTTGCTTATCTCATAGCTGTGGGCAATTGGTGGATTTATCATAGGTATATTATTTTTAATGACAAAATCCAAAACATTCGGCATCTGCTCGAGCGCATACTGATTAGACCGAAACACACTACTTGCAAAAATCCTGCTAACAACTAGATCAAAATCTTTTAAGACGCAACAATCAAACTTTTCAGTTAAATTAAAGGCGGTAACATCTGCACCAAAACCCTTTATTTCATCAACTATCTTATAGCTTGACCATTCATCGGACTCATATAAAACAGCTATCGCCATACTCTCTCCTTAAATAAACCAAAACAAGATGTCGACTAAAAAATCGACATCTGAATTGAACACAGTTATAAATTAAACCCCAATAAGTTCTAAAACTTTCTCTTTTGGTATAAAACCAACTGAGCTCTTAACCGCTTCACCTTTATCTATTACAACAAGGGTTGGGATTGAGCTGACACCGTATTTCGCAGAGAGTTCTGGTGCTTCATCAACATTTACTTTAACAACAAGCGCCTTACCTGAAACTTCCTCTGAAACCTCTTCAACTATTGGAGAGAGTCTTTTACACGGAGGGCACCATTCTGCCCAAAAATCCACAAGAACCGGCACTTCGCTCTTTAAAACTTTCTCTTCAAAGTTTGCAGTTGTAATTTCTATCATACTAAACCTCCAAAATAATAATTTATCTTATTATCACCACAATACATTATTTTTATCATAATTTCAAGTGCTAACATGTGACAATTTTAAAAAATATTCAAAAAAGCTACTTTGACATAAAATAACCTCAAAACTGTTGATTTTTTTATATAAATATGGTATAGTTTTAAAGCTGTATTTTCATGCAGCAACCCTGTCCGGGTGTGGCGCAGCTTGGCTAGCGCGCTACCTTGGGGTGGTAGAGG
>CAYJGP010000154.1:0-3972 GCA_964369435.1 uncultured Oscillospiraceae bacterium
GGACAACTATATGCAGCATGTTCTTGTTTGTATTCAAACAGGGAAGTCTGTTGATGATAAAGACGGTCTTGAGTTTGAAACAAAAGAGTTTTTTCTCAAAAGCTATGATGAGATGGAAGAGGTATTCCCATATGCAAAACAGGCACTGGCGAATACCGTTAAAATAGCTGATAAGTGCGACGTTTCTTTTGAATTTGGCGTTACCAAACTTCCACTGTTCACAGCACCAGACAACAGGGATAATATTGAGTATTTCAAAGATCTTTGTAATAAAGGTTTGGTTTCACGCTATGGTGAAAATCCACCCAAAGAAGCATTGGATAGGCTTTCATTTGAAATGGAAGTCATAATAAATATGGGTTATGTCGATTACTATTTAATTGTTTTTGATTTTATAAACTATGCAAAACAAAATAACATACCTGTAGGACCTGGTAGAGGGTCAGGTGCTGGAAGCATAGCTGCATACTGTGTTGGAATAACCGGTATTGACCCGCTTAAATACAATCTACTATTTGAGCGTTTTCTAAATCCAGAGCGAATAAGCATGCCAGACTTTGATATTGATTTCTGCTATGAAGAGCGCCAGCGTGTTATCGATTATGTTATATCTAAATATGGTGCAGATCATGTTGCACAGATAATTACCTTTGGAACGATGGCTGCAAGAGGTGCTATTCGCGATGTTGGTCGTGCTCTTTCAATGCCTTATGGATATGTAGACACTGTTGCAAAAACTATCCCAATGGAGCTAAACATAACTATTGAGCAAGCACTTCGACGCTCAAATGAATTTAAAGCGCTGTATGATAAAGATACAGATGCGAAAAAGTTAATAGATTTAGCAAGACAACTTGAGGGATTTCCAAGACATTCATCCACCCATGCAGCTGGTGTTGTTATAACTAAAGATGAGGTATCAAGCTACCTCCCATTATCGAAAAACGATGAGTCGGTGGTCACCCAGTTCCCGATGGGAACACTTGAGGAGCTCGGTCTTCTGAAGATGGACTTTTTAGGCCTTCGCACGCTAACTATTATTAAAGATTGCTCAAACTTTATAAAGAAGCATACACCAAGCTTTGATATTGAAAAAATCCCGCTTGACGACAAAGATGTTTATGAAATGTTAAGTCTTGGCAAGGGGGCTGGTGTATTCCAATTTGAGTCTGGTGGTATGAGACGAGTTTTATCTGGACTTAAACCTGAAACTATTGAGGATTTAATTGCGGTTATATCACTTTATCGACCAGGTCCTATGGATTCTATTGACAAATATATCAGAAACCGCCATAACCCAAAGGAGATAAAATACCAAACTCCTCTCCTAAAACCAATATTAGATGTAACTTATGGTTGTATTGTCTATCAAGAACAGGTTATGGAAATATTTAGAAAACTTGCAGGATATTCGCTTGGCGGTGCCGATCTTGTGCGACGTGCTATGTCGAAGAAAAAAGCATCTGTTATGGAAAAAGAGCGTGAAGTTTTTATTCTTGGATGTGGTAAAAACGGGATTTCAAAAGATATTGCAAACACCATTTTCAACGAGATGAGCAGCTTTGCATCTTATGCGTTCAATAAATCCCACGCCGCAGCTTATGCATATCTTGCATACCAAACAGCCTATCTTAAGTGCCACTATACCTCTGAATTTATGGCGGCTATGCTTACAAGTGTTATGGGGAATGCCGATAAACTTATCGAGTATAAAAACGTATGTGATATTAGCGGTATTAAAATTCTCCCTCCAGATGTAAATAAAAGCACCCTTGGATATAATGTTGAAGGGAAAAATATCAGGTATGGGCTATTGGGCCTTCGAAATGTCGGTAGGAATATTGTTGTTAATATAACTGCTGAGCGCGAAAACGGAGAGTTTTCAAGTTTCTATGATTTCTGCGAGAGAATGATTGATAAGGATATTAACAAAAGAGCTATCGAGAGCCTTATATATAGCGGAGCTTTTGACTCTATGGATGTTACAAGAAAAACACTTGCAGCAAACTTTGAAGATATTCTATCCTCACTTAATAGCGTTCGAAAAAATAGTATTGAGGGACAGGTTAATTTCTTTGCGATGGAAGAGACTAAATCTTCTTTTGAGTTTCAAATGGATCACTTTCCTGAATACAGTCAAACTGAGCTTTTCAGACTTGAAAAGGAAGCTGTTGGCACCTATCTATCAGGGCATCCTCTTCTTCAATATAGAGAATACCAAAAACAACTTAAAGCTAAACTAATAAAAGATATCGTTGAAGATGGGCATGATAATAGTGATGTTTGTATAGTTGCTTCAATCGCCGCAGTTAGAACAAAAGTAACTAGACAGGGGAGCAATATGGCTTTTCTTGCGGTTGAGGATCTCTCGGGTTCAATAGAAGTTATTGTTTTTTCAAAGATATTTGATCAAAACATTAGCAATATAACAGAAAATAGTATTGTTCTTCTAAAAGGAAGGCTAAGCCTTAAAGAAGATGAAGATGCAAAAATTATTGCTGAGAGTATTACAGATATAGAAACAGCTATTGCTAATAGCAAAACACTGTATCTCAAGCTTGAGAGTGCGCAAGGTGAGCAGTTTGATGCTGTCAAAGATATTCTTCGAGAAAACAAGGGTGTTCACAAAGTTATTATCTACTTAAAAGATACAAGTACCGTTAAAGCGGCACCTTCTAGCTTGTTTATAACACCATCTGAAAAGCTTTTCTCAGATTTAACATCAATTTTACAAGAAGATAACGTTCTTTTCAAATAGTTTCTTGACATATTTATGTCAAACATTTAAAATATAATTGTAAACTGATATAGAAACGGAGTTTATTTATGAAAGAAATTAAAACGATAGGAATATTAACAAGTGGCGGAGATGCTCCTGGAATGAATGCTGCAGTTCGTGCAGTTGCAAGAACAGCAATCTCAAAAGGACTTAAAGTATACGGTATTAGAAGAGGGTATACAGGTCTTATCAGTGGAGATATGTTTGAGATGAATCTCCGTAGTGTTTCAGATATAATTAACAGAGGCGGAACTATTATTTACTCTGCAAGATGCCCTGAATTCAGAACCATGGAAGGTATGCTCAAAGCAAAAAAAGTTTGCGAAGATATGGGTATTGATAGCCTTGTTGTTATCGGTGGAGACGGATCATTTAGAGGAGCTCGTGATATGAATGAGCTTGGTATTCCGTGTATTGCTATTCCTGGTACTATTGATAACGATATCGGCTGTAGCGACTATACAGTTGGATTTGATACCGCACTTAATACCGCTATGAAGATGGTTGATAATATCCGCGATACTGCACAATCGCATGATAGATGTAGTATAGTTGAAGTTATGGGAAGAAATGCAGGTTATATTGCTCTTTATGCAGGTATTGCTTGTGGTGCTACTGCGATAATAATACCTGAAAATGAATTTGACTTTGAGAAAGATATCATCGATAGAATGAGATTTACTCAGAAGACAGGTAAAAAGCATTTTATTATTGTTGTTGCTGAAGGCGTTGGTAACGTTGAGGAACTAGCTAAAGATATCGAAGAGAGAACAGGAATTGAGTCAAGAGCTACTGTTCTTGGTCATGTACAAAGAGGCGGCAGACCTTCTGCAAGAGATAGATTTGTTGCAAGTCTCATGGGACATAAGGCAGTTGAACTTCTTCTTGAAGGCAAGTCTAGTCGAGTTGTTGTTATGAAAGGCGAAGAGATAGTTGACTACGATATCGAAGAAGGACTTAAAATCACAAAAGTCCTTGATAATGATATCTACCAAACAGCACTTGATATTTCAATCTAATATTTTGCTAATTTACAAGTGATGGGTTATCTCATCACTTGTTTTTTTGTGATAATAATATTAATTTTACAAATTTAGTTTTTAACATAATTTTCTTAAATTCATAGACTGTTATATATGATTTTGAGGTTTTAATATGATTATTTATAAAAACAAAAAACAACTAAAAAAAAT
>CAYJGP010000155.1:0-3963 GCA_964369435.1 uncultured Oscillospiraceae bacterium
GTTACTATGGCGCAAAAAGCATTCGCTTTAAGATGGCCAAACAACAGGTGATGAAAAGCGGTAACTACGCATACATCGGAAGAAAAAACAAAAAGAGAGATTTCCGCAAACTTTGGATAACAAGAATATCAGCCGGATGTAAAATGAATGGAATGAACTATTCAACATTTATAAACGGTCTAAAAAAAGCAGGCATCGACCTAAACAGAAAGATGCTATCAGAGATTGCGATTGCAGATGCAACTGCATTCACAGCACTTTGTGAAAAGGCGAAAGCCGCTCTATAAACTTCAAAAACTTGCGCCCGTCAGCTTGATGTCGGGCGTATTGTCATATAAATGAGAGGTTAAGTATGGATATAATTTCCAAAACAAACCCAAAAATAAAAGAGTATATAAAACTTCGAGATAAGAAAAAATACCGCTATGAGAGCGGGTTTTTCGTCATAGAAGGATTAAAGTCGGTAGCTGAAGCTTCGATGTATGGAGAGATAGTCTCTTTGTTTTATACCGATGGTGTGTCGCTAAAAGAAGAGCTTTCCGATATTATAGAAAAAGCTGTGGAGAGCTTTAAAATAAGCGATGAAGTTGCAGAAAAACTCGCTGATACAAAAGAGTGGCAAGGGGTATTTGCTATCTGCAAGATGCCGATTATCGATTTTACCTTGAAGAGTAGTAGCAGAGTATTACTTTTGCAAAATTTGCAAGACCCCGGAAACATGGGAACAATTTTGAGGACAGCCGCAGCATTTCAAATTGATGCTATATATCTTTGCTGCTGTGTTGACAATTATTCCCCGAAGGTTGTGCGTAGCAGTGCGGGGGCGATTTTTAAAATTCCAGCTATTATTGCAGATGAGCGGTCTGCTATAAATAGCTTTAAGGAGCTTGGGATAGCGGTTTATGGAGCAGCGCTTTGCGATGATAGCGAAGAGCTTAGCAGCTCGATGTTCAGTGGCGGGTGTTGCGTCTGTATCGGAAACGAGGGACAAGGGCTTACAGAGGAGCTTTTGCAACAGGTAGAAAAAAGAGTTATAATACCTATGGAGAATGAAAGTGAATCGCTAAATGCGGCAGTTGCAGCTTCTATATTTCTGTGGGAGATGAGAAGATGATAGAATATTATCTCTGGCTAAACGACGCTCTATATCTAAACTACCAAAACAATAAAGATATTTTTGCGAGGTTTTCATCGCCAAAAGAGGTTTACAAAAACAGAGAAACCCTTGCAAAAGAAAGCTTTTTTAGAAAACTCTCCCCTGAGATATTTCTAAAAAAAGATATAAGCTACTACCGTGAAGAGTATTTCAAATGTGAGAGACAGGGAATAGAGATTATATCGGTAAATGACGATAGATACCCGGAGTACCTGCGTTTGTATGATGAGCATCCATTGCTATTCTATGCAAAAGGTGATATATCACTTTTAAATGAAGGTAGACGGATATCAATTGTTGGAAGCAGGTCTGTATCGCAATATGGAAGGCGAGCGACTAAAGATATAGCAACAGCACTTTGCAACAACGGAGTGACTATTGTAAGTGGTCTAGCCCTTGGGGTTGATAGTATCGCGCAGTCGGTAGCGGTTGGGGAGAATAGAAAATCTATCTGCATTATGCCAAACGGGTTTAATGTTGATTATCCAGCTGAAAACATACCACTACGAGAAGAAATTGCGAAAAAAGGTCTTGTTATATCGGAGTTTTCGCTCGAGCGACGGGCGGAAAAGTATAATTTCAGAGCTCGAAACAGATTGTTTTCTATGTTAGCTGGTGATTTAATAGTAACAGAAGCCGGGAAAAAGAGCGGCTCTATAATGAGTGGCACAATTGCAGCAAAAAATAATGCAAATGTTTTTTGTGTTCCGTATCCCCTATATGAAAAGAGCGGTTGCAACGATTTAATAGCCGATGGAGCTTATTTAATCACAGATGTAAATGCGCTTTTGGAGATGCTGGACATTGTGAAAAATGAGCAGAACGACATTCCTATCCTTGACAACGATACGCAGTTAATATTACAATCGCTAAAAGGGGATATGAAAACGCTAGATGAGATTATCGCAGAAACAGATCTTTTATTGGCGGATGTCATGATAACGCTGGCGACCCTTGAAATGAATGGAATAGTGAAGAGTTTAGAAGATAAATACTATATTTGATAACGAGTTTTTTAAAAGAGAGGATGTTTCTGTGCAGAAATTAGTAATAGTTGAGTCACCGGCAAAAGCAACGACGATAAAAAAATATCTCGGTCGGGGATTTGATGTTATAGCGTCTATGGGACATATCAGAGATTTACCAAAATCGACTCTTGGCGTTGATGTCGAGAACGATTTTGAGCCGAAATACAAAAATATTAAGGGAAAAGAAGAGATAATTAAAGAGCTTAAAGCAAAAGCTAAAAAAGCCGATAAAATTTATCTCGCAACCGACCCTGACCGCGAAGGAGAGGCTATATCGTTTCATTTAGCGGCACTTTTAGGCCTTGATTTAGCGGAGGAGAATAGGGTTACATTTAATGAGATAACTAAAACCGGTGTTAAAAGTGGTATGGCAGAGCCGCGAGCTGTTGACATAGATCTATTTAACGCACAACAGGCGAGAAGAATTCTCGATAGAATTGTGGGATACAAGCTATCGCCGTTTTTGTGGCGCAAGGTAAAAAGAGGACTTTCAGCGGGACGTGTACAGTCGGTTGCTGTTAATATTATCGTCACCCGTGAAGAGGAAATAAAGGCATTTAAGCCGGTAGAATACTGGAGCATTGAAGCGCTGCTTGAAGGACGTGGAAAAAACTTCACAGCGAAATTCCACAGCAAAAAAGACGGCAAAAAGATTGATTTAAACAATAAAGAAGAGACCGACGCTATCCTTAAAAGTCTTGAGGGTGCGCAGTTTAAGATTGATAAAGTAACATTTGGTAAACGTGAAAAACGCCCAGCACCACCGTTTATAACATCAACTTTACAGCAGGAAGCAAGTAGGCGGATGTATTTCAATGCAGTGCGCACTATGAGAATAGCTCAGACGTTATATGAAGGGGTAAAACTGCCTTCAGGTGAGACTACAGGTCTTATAACTTATATGAGAACCGACTCTCTTCGTGTATCTCCTGAGGCGTTAAATGGAGCTCGAAACTATATTGAAAACACTTTTGGCGGAAAATATCTGCCGGAAACACCAAGGTTCTACAGCAAAAAGAAAAATAGCCAAGATGCACATGAGGCGATAAGACCGACTGACGTTTTCCTAACGCCCGAGAGCATTAAAAGTAGCCTTACCACCGATCAGTATAAGGTGTATAGGCTTATTTGGGAGCGTTTTGTTGCAAGCCAGATGGAGAATGCAATTCTGCAGACGGTAAGGGTGGATATTGGCGCCGCTGACAATCTATTTAAAGCATCAGGCTATACAGTTCAGTTTGATGGGTTTACTGCCCTCTACGAAGAGAAAAAAGACGAAGAGGATGAAGGAAACACCGCTCTTCCTCCGCTCACACAAGATGAAATTCTAAAACTTTTAGATATAAAAGGAAACCAGCATTTCACCCAACCACCACCGCGTTTTACAGAGGCTACTCTTATCCGCCTGCTTGAGGAAAATGGAATAGGCAGACCGTCGACCTATGCGCCGACGATAGGAACGATTATCGCCCGAAATTATGTTGAGCGAGAGGGTAGAAGTCTGCGTCCAACAGCCGCTGGCGAGGTTACAAGCAAGCTGATGGATGATTATTTCGACAGTGTTATAAATATAAAATTCACAGCCGGCATGGAGGAGAATCTCGATAAAATTGAAGAAGGAGCTATTGATTGGAGAGAGATTTTGTCTTCGTTCTATGGCGAATTTATAAAGACATTTGAAAAAGCTGAAGTCGAGACTGAAGGTAAGAGATTTAAAATTCCCGAAGAGGAGACAGATATTATCTGTGAGCTCTGTGGGAAAAATATGATTATAAGACA
>CAYJGP010000156.1:0-3845 GCA_964369435.1 uncultured Oscillospiraceae bacterium
CCGGTTCAGAAGCTGGTTCTAAATATTATTACCTATACGACATCTCAGCAGGTGATATTATAGATGTTTCAGAGAATGGTTTTGAGTTTGACGATGCATTTCTAACAAATAAGCTTATTTCATCTATTGGTAATGGATTCTTTTTTGCAAAAGGGTTTACAAGTGAGATATGTGCATCTTATTATCTCTTTGTAAATGACGATAAAGTTTATCTTCAATATTTCAGTCCAATGAGTTACTACTCTATCTTTGAGAGTATCGGCTCAGCGAACGGAGAGTTTTTAGGGTTATATAATGATCGACTAGATATGATAGATGTATATAGGGTTACAGATGGTGGTCTGCAGATGATAGATACGGTAACACCTCCTGAAAATGAGATGTTTGATGGATTTTTCATCTCAGAGTTCTTTATGATATCGGATGATGGTGAAGTTTCAAATGTTAGTTTTGGTTAAAGCTTTGGTAATTAGATATTTTTTCTTTGCAGACTATGCAAAATAATAATTTATCTAAACGCTATTATATTCTTAATATAGGACTATCAGTAGAATAGGTATCTTTTGTTTGTAATCCAATCACTTGCAAAACTTTATAAACTATGATAAACTAATAAAAAATAATATGTAGGGGCGAGGTGTAATTCCTCACCGGCGGTAATGCAGAGTTTTTTCTGTTAGTCCGAGAGCAATAAGCTGATGTGGTGTGATTCCACAACCGACGGTATAGTCCGGATGAAGCGACATAATTAAGAGCTCCGCTATTTTTGCGGAGTTTTTTTCGTCCCAAAAGGAGAAGAAAATGGTAAAAACAAATCAGAGAAAACTAATAACAGCGGCACTTTTAACGGCGATTTCCTTCCTACTCATAATGGTAATCCGTGTTCCGTTTCCGCCAGCGCCCTTCCTCGTATTTGATCTAGGTGACCTGCCTCTAATACTCGCATCATTTATACTCGGTCCTGCGTATGCGCTGATGGCAACTATTGTTGTAAGCCTTTTGCAAGGGTTTATGCTCTCAGCAGATGGACTTGTCGGTGCTGTTATGCATATTTTATCTTCGGGGTGTTTTGTTGTTATTGCGGGTCTTTTCTATAAGAAAACGAAAAGCGATAAAGGGGCGATTATAGGTCTTGTGATTGGCACTATTGCACTTGTAATTGTGATGATTGGATGCAACCTCGTTATAACTGTAAACCTGTATGATGTTCCATTTGATACTGTTGTAGCAATGCTTCCAACTGCTATAATTCCTTTCAATCTAATAAAAGGTGTGCTTGCAAGCACCCTTTCATTTGCGGTATTTAAAGGACTTCCAAAATCTATTAAAAACTCATTGTCATAGTATGACAATATTGAAAAATAAACTAAAAAATGGTATAATATAGTTTGATACAAAAATGGGGTGAATGGATGAAAATTGTGGGAATCGACCCTGGCTATGCTATAGTTGGGTTTGGAGTAGTAGATTATACAAATAATAAATTCACAACACTCGACTACGGTGTGGTAACAACACAGGCTAAAACCCCATTTGAAGATAGACTTTTAAAGGTTTATATCGAGATACGGGAGATGCTAAAAAAATATAGCCCCGATGCACTGGCTATTGAACGGCTATATTTTACCTCAAACCAAAAAACTGCTATTGATGTAGCACAAGCACGAGGGGTTATTGTTCTTGCTGCGAGAAGCCTTGAGATTCCTGTTTATGAATATACACCGCTTCAGGTGAAACAGGCGGTTGTAGGTTATGGTAAAGCGCTTAAAAAACAGGTTATGGAGATGACGAGGATAGTTCTAAAACTCGAAAATGTACCAAAACCTGACGACGCAGCAGATGCGCTTGCAATTGCTATCTGCCATGGACACTGCGCTGGAAGTCTGCGATTTAATTTAAGATGAGGAAATATAATGTATTATAGTTTTAGAGGGATAGTTTTACATAAGGACTTTAACAGTGTTGCGCTCGAGTGCGGCGGTGTGGGGTATCATTTAAGTGTTTCGCATAATACTGCAGTAGAGCTTCCGGCTGTTGGTGAGCAGGTATTTTTATACTCTCATCTAACTGTCCGTGAGGGATCTATGGAGCTTTGTGGATTTATTAAGGAAAATGAACTTGCGGCATTTAAGCTGCTAACTGCTGTTTCAGGAGTTGGGGTTCGTGCGGCTCTTTCTATTTTGTCTGAGATGACATTCGAGGTTGTGGCAACATCTATTTCGGTAGGTGACTATAAAGCGTTCACAAAAGCCTCTGGAGTTGGTCCGAAGCTTGCACAAAGGATTGTTTTAGAACTTCGTGATAAATTTAAAGGTATTAATATTGAAAATATAGATTTCGTTGTAGGAACAGCACCTGCCGCAGTGGGCTCTATGAGTGAGGCTATTGAAGCACTCTGTGCACTTGGTTTTTCAAAATCGGCGGTTGCAGCTGCGCTTTCAGGACTCGACGGACTTGAAACAGATGAGCTTATCAAAAGAGGGCTTGCCGCACTATCGGGCAGAAAGTAGGATAAAATGGAAGATAATTTTGATTTTGACTTTGAATCGCGACTACTCGATACCGAGAGTCAAGGCGAAATAGCAGACGGTGATATATCACTGCGTCCCTCCTCGATTGAAGAGTATATCGGTCAAGAGAAAGCGAAAGAAAATCTAAAGATATTTATTCAGGCGGCAAAAAACAGAGGTGAGAGCCTTGATCATCTATTGCTATATGGCCCTCCGGGACTTGGTAAAACCACCCTTGCAGGGATTGTTGCAAATGAGATGGGGGTAAATATTAGAATTACCTCAGGGCCTGCGATTGAAAAACCGGGCGACCTTGCTGCTTTGCTCACAAATCTATCGGCTGGAGATGTGCTATTTATCGATGAGATACATAGGCTTTCAAGAGCTGTTGAAGAGATTTTGTATCCAGCTATGGAAGACTATGCACTAGATATAATTATAGGAAAAGGACCAACCGCTCGAAGCATTCGTATAGATTTGCCAAAATTCACCCTTATTGGGGCAACAACAAGAGCAGGTCAGCTCTCAACTCCACTATATGATAGATTTGGTGTTATCTTAAAACTTGATTTATATAAAGTTGAGGATATAGAGATGATAGTTAAGCGAAGTGCTTCAATATTGGGGATTGAAACAACAGACGACGGAGCGCTCGAGATAGCAAAGCGGAGCAGAGGTACACCTCGTATAGCGAACAGAATATTAAAGAGGGTGCGCGACTTTGCACAGACGCTTGGAGACGGAATAATTGATAAGAAAATAGCAGATGTAGCGCTATCAAGGCTTGAGATAGATGCAATCGGCCTTGATGCAACAGATAGGCGACTACTTGAAGTGATACTTCAAAATTTCGCAGGTGGACCTGTAGGTCTTGAAACATTGGCAGCGGCACTCGGTGAAGAGAGTGTGACGATTGAAGATACCTATGAACCGTACCTAATCCAGCTTGGATTTTTACAGCGCACTCCAAGGGGAAGAATGGCAACTGCAATTGCAGCAAAGCATATCGGGATGGAATTTCTGGGATAATATTATTAAAGTGAGGTTTACAATGGGAAGATTATTTGGAACAGATGGAATACGAGGAATAGCAAATAGCGACTTAACAGCGCCATTAGCTCTTAAAATAGGTAAAGCGGTTGGATATGTTTTCACAAAATCTATCGACCATACACCGAAAGTGGTTATCGGAACAGATACCCGTATTTCAGGCGATATGCTATGTGCAGCGCTCGCTTCGGGACTTACTTCTATTGGTGTTGATGTTGAACTGCTCGGAGTTGTACCAACACCAGCAGTGGCCCTTCTAGTATCTAAATATGGTGCAGATGCTGG
>CAYJGP010000157.1:0-3826 GCA_964369435.1 uncultured Oscillospiraceae bacterium
GCAAAAAATGTTGATTTAAGGGGCAAAATCTATTATAATAGGTTTGTTAAGTTTAAAATAAGGAGTAAAAATAAATGAAATTAAAGCTATTAACTTTAGTCTTGGCGCTGACTATAATTTTAACCGCTTGTGGTGGCGGAAACACAGATGAATCTTCAAGCTCATCAGAGGATGGTGCATCATCGCAGAGCAGCTCGCAGAGTGAAGAAGCGCTCCCAGCAGAAGCGTATCTAAACCCGCTGACAGGTCTTCCAATATCTGAGGATATGGTTGGTCTTCGTCCAATGTCGGTTATGATAAACAATATTAGAAATGCTATTCCACAGCATGGTATCGGCGGAGCTGATATGTGGTACGAAACCCTAGCTGAGGGTGGAATTACCAGAATTATGGCTATCTACTCAGATTACAGAAATCTACCAGAGCAGGTAGGGCCTGTTCGTAGTGTTCGTGAATATTATCTTGACTTTGCATATCCACACGAAACACTTTTCGTTCATTATGGCAGTTCATACCCATCAAGAGATGTTATTGCAGCGTATGATCTTATGACATTTGATGGTGATGTTTATGGCACATCGGCATTCTGGCTTGACTCAAAACTTGCAGCAGAGCGCGGTGGACGTGAACATGCAAACTTTACAAATTCAGAATATATTGAAGTGGCTCTCGAAGGCGAAGGAGCGGAAGTATATTCAACTAGTGATTATATAGAGCCAACTTACAACTTTGCACCAGAAGGTGAGAGAGCTTACGATGGAAGCATGCCAGCAACTGATATAACAGTTGGGTTCTCAAGTTACACAACAGCAACATTCACCTACGATGCAGATAGCATGATGTACCTCAAAGGACAGTTTGGCGGAGCTCATATCGACGCTATAACAGGTGAGCAGATAGCGGCAGATAATGTGCTTATACTTTTTGCAGACACCGAGCTTCATCCAGCAGGTAGTGGTCTTCTACAGCTTGACCTTATGTCTGGTACAGGGTACAGAATAACAGGCGGAACTGCAGAGGAAATTAGATGGACAAAAGGTGACTTAACAGAACCATTTGTACTAAGCAACACAAGCGGCGGCGAAGTTATCCTTAATGCCGGTAAAACTTATATCTGTGTTGTTGATAGCGCACTAGAAAATAAAGTAGTAATAGAATAATATTTAAAGGACAGCAGTAGCTGTCCTTTTATTTTTGGTAAATTATAGAGGTCTTTAGGGCGAGGAGTTATCGATGTGAGTGTATAGCGGCAGATAGATACCACCAGAAAAAAACAAGAAATTAAAAATGATATTTGAGAATAGTCCTTTTTATCGTACATATATATAGATATAATTAAATCAGAAAGAGATAATAAGGAGGACAAACTTATGTTTAGTTTTTTTGAGAGTTTGATTTTTATAGTTTTCCCAATTCTGTTCATATCAATAGATGCGGTGGATTTAATAAAGGAATACAAATGTTTAAATACTAAAGCAATTATGGAAGATGAGATATAGGACTTTTTAAGTTTTATCTTTCGAGAGATTTTGAAACTTTTAAATCACAATATAGTGTAGCGCGAGTTAATGTATAAAACAAGATGAAAAAAGACCGATTTGCAGAATAATCAAAACCATGTGAAGAGTATATTAAAGGTTTTGAGGATGCAATTATCGGTCTTGTTATTTATTGGAGTGTTTTGTGTTTTTCAAATTCTTTTGCTATATTTTCTAAATATTATTGTATTATCGCAAACTATGAGCCATTTAGCTCTTTTTTTATGTTAAACTTCGAAAAATAGGCAATAATAAAAATAACCGATTTAAAAAGAAGGAGAATATATGAAAAACTTAAAAGTGTTTTTGCTAACGTTCTTCATCTCGCTTGCCTTTTTTGGTGGTATTGTGGCTATAATAGTATATCCTTCAGATGAAAATTTCAGCAACTATATAGAAGCGGATACGCAAACGCCCGGTATAGCGGTTGAGAGGGATGGTGTAACGGGAACAGCGCTATTTGAGATATACACAAGAAGCGACGGGATGGATAGCGTAAAACTGCTTATGCGACTATCTCCGACCGAGAATACTATTATATTTGCTATACTGCCAAATGATTTGTATATTGGCGAAGAGACGCTTGCAGAGAAGGCGAAACAGTCAAATTTATACAATACATCACTTGAGATTGCAGATGAATTTTCTATCTTAATTGATAGGTATGCGTTTTTGAGCTATGGAGATATGGTAAATATATTAGAGAGTTTGCCAAAGAGCTATATTGAAATAGATAAGGAGCTTTATCTCACCGAGCAGACAAGCAATATATCATTTACTCTACAGAGTGGAGAGCAAGAGCTAAATCCTATAACCTTTCTCACAATACAAGCAGACCCAACAGTTTCTGTGGATATAAAAAATGCCGCGATAAAAGAGATATTAAAGGCGATAATAGAGCAGCCAAAAACCACTCTTGAGCTTTTTGCAAAATATGAAGATGGTAGCTTTGGCGGTCGTGATATCCTCGCTGCAGAAATGTTTATTGAAGAGATGGGCGAGCTTTCATACGATGTTCGAGTTGTAGCGCCGATTTTCACAGAAGCCGAAAACGGTGTTATTATGAGTGATGAAGAAAAGAAAAAACTAACAGATAGTTTTAGTTAAAATTTTATTTTTTCAAAAAAGTATGGTATCATATAGTCGGTGATATGATGATAGAAAAAATAAAAGAAATTTCAAGGGATAACGGGTGTGAGGTAGGCTTTTTTGTCGATGAAGAGATGCAGCTAGGCTATGGAATCTCTATATATTTTCCGCTTTCAAGGTTTATTATAAGCGAGATTGATGCAGCACCTACAGAGAGCTATTTCCACCACTACCGCACAGTTAATGCACATCTTGATAAAACAGCGCTTCTCATAGGTTCTGCTTTGCAAGAAGGCGGTTATAGCTACTATTGTATAGCGGCGAGTCAGAGTATTCGCTCGGTCGACAGTAGAGGTTTTGCTGGGAGATATTCTCATAAAAAAGGAGCAGTTCTCGCAGGGATTGGCGCTATGGGTAAAAACAACCTATTGCTAACTGAGAAATACGGATCAGCTGTTCGCCTTGCAACTGTTTTTACCGATTATAAAACGATAAACAGTGAGAATGAAAGGATAGATCTTTCCACCGATTGCAATTTGTGTTTAGAGAGCTGCCCATCAGCGGCTATCGGTGAGAGCTTTGACCCGCAGCTTTGTAGCGACTATATGAAGAAACATTTTAAAATGATAGGACGCGGGGTAGTGTGTGGAATATGTATAAAAAGCTGTCCACTGACATTTACAAGCTTGCAAAAGTAGTCTATCTGTGCTACAATTAAACTACCAAATCAAGGGAGAAAAGATTATGAACGGTATTTCAAGTTATATGCAATCAGCGGCACTTTCACTATCGAGTACCCTTAGCATGGCGGTAGCTGATATGGCTATAAACGGTTCAGCCGAGCAGATGGCAGAGCTTGTTGATATGATTGATGAAACAGCGGCACCTGCAGTTGATGGACTTGGTATGAACTTAGATGTTCGCGCATAAGCATTAAAATTTAACTATTAATACTTTAACAGTGAGGGATAACCTCGCTGTTTTTTTATAAAGAAATTTCCTTGAAGTGAATAAAAAACAACAGAAAAAAGCTCCGCATAAGCGGAGCTTTTTTAACTTTGTATACGTCTGCTTTGCTAATTTGTATTAGCCAAGTAGCTGTAGAACGCCCTGAGGTATCATGTTTGCCTGAGCAAGCATTGACTGTGAAGCCTGAACAAGGATGTTGTTCTTTGTGTACTCCATCATCTCAGCAGCCA
>CAYJGP010000158.1:0-329 GCA_964369435.1 uncultured Oscillospiraceae bacterium
CCCACTTTTTATCATGGGAGCGGTTTTAACCGCATACGTAGCCACAAACTACCACTATTACGGTAGATTCATCTTAAACGATTTAACGTCTGATGAATTTTCAAAAGCATATGGACAGATGCTTCGAATTGACAGGGAAGAGTTTACTCCTGTATATCCGCTAAATATAGAAGATCGAGACAAGCTTTATAATGCTTCGCCCGCCTTATCCGAATTAGCAGTGATTTTAGAGGATATGGAACATTGGAAAAAAATAACACCTGATGGTAGTAAAAATTTTTCAAGTGGAGGCTTTTATTGGGCATTGCGTGAAGCCGCACAGATTAACG
>CAYJGP010000158.1:339-1432 GCA_964369435.1 uncultured Oscillospiraceae bacterium
GAGCTTGCAGAAGCCTATGATTTAGGAGTTTTAGAAGCAAAATATTCGCTATCCCCATCGCTAACTATACCCTTTGATACCGAAGTTATTCCCCTACTCGTTAAAGAGACCCTTTCATCAACTAAATCTATTTTGTTTTTTGAAAACTTAAGCTATGAACCTAAAATTAATTTCCCACAAGGTGAATACATTCTAGAGCAACTTGAGTTTTTAAATACTTCCCCTATTGGAGACAACATAGCTGAACAGTTCACCACAAAAATAGTCGGGTGGGCTTTAATCTCAGATAGCCATATCGAAGATATAAAAATCACAGATTCCAGCGGTGCACCTGTTGATTTTGAGATTACTTTTCTCCCATCGAACGATGTAGCAGAACATTTTAGTGCACTACTTAACCTAGACTACAAATACAGCGAAAATGCAAGATTTGAAATTGAAGCTGAAATTCCTTATGGGGATCCAATTACTATTGAGTTTCATTCAAAAGATGAAAAATACATTATAGATATATCTGATGAAGTTTCGGTGCAAAGTGCTAATAATTTTTTTGCAAACATTGAAAGTGTTGAGAACTTACATAGCTATAGACTCACCGGTAGCTATAGGAGTATCGCATATTTTATTTTAGATATTATCCTTTTGGTATACAAGATTTTCACTTTACCTTTTATAATTCTATCACTGATATCGATTTTTTATAAATTTGATATCAAGAAAAAAGGACTTATCTATCTTATACTTTTAGGGATAGGACTCTCAATAGTTTTGCGCATATTGATGATAGCTTATGTCGAGGTAACTGCTTTTGGTATAGGAACATATATAATGTATCTCGCCTCAGTTTACCCACTTATCTATGCTTTCATAACACTTTCTATTGCTTCCTTCACCGGATTTAGTTTTAATAGAAATAAAGTAAAACAAACCGCGAAATAGCATTTGATTTTGAAAAACCGTTAATAATAAAATAATATTAAGCTTACGATCAACTTTAAACTTATTGCAATAATATTGAAAATGATATGGAGATAAATAGATGAAAGCACTTGTAGGAAACACGGGATTTGTGGGGAGCAATATAGCTTTGAAT
>CAYJGP010000158.1:1442-3790 GCA_964369435.1 uncultured Oscillospiraceae bacterium
TAGATTATATAACTCAAAAAACATTAGCGAGAGTTACCAAACGAATCCGAAACTTTTAATTTATTGCGGAATACCAGCCGAAAAATTCTTAGCAAATAATAATCCAGAGAGAGACCTTGATATTATTAATGAAGGTTTTGAAAATATAAGAAGGATAAACCCCGAGCGTCTAGTGCTTATATCGACTATTGATGTGTTCAAAAATTCGATAGGGAAAAATGAAGATTACTCACCTGATGCAATCGAAGCTTATGGTAGCAACAGAGGATATCTTGAAAATCTATGCAGAAGCAACTTTGAAAAATGTCATATAATTCGACTCCCAGGCCTTTTTGGCGAAAATCTCAAAAAGAATTTTTTATACGACCTTATCCAATTTATTCCAAAGATGCTCAAAGAAGATAAGTATTTTGAGCTATCACAAAAGGAAGAGATCATAAAGGATGGATATGTGTTGCAAGAAAACGGTTTTTACCTATTAGATGATACTTTCGATAAAGAAGCTTTAGTTGCCGCTTTTAAACATTGTGGTTTTTCGGCACTGAATTTTACCGATAGCCGCGCAATTTTTCAGTTTTATAATTTATCAAGGTTGTCGAGTGATATAGAGACTGTTATAAAACACAACATCCCTACTATTAATATGGCAACAGAACCTATTTTGACAAGTGAAATTTATCGCGAAGTAATGGGAGAAGAATTTGAAAATGAAATAATGCAAAATCCACCACACTATGATTTCATAACAAAGTATGCGAAGTGTTTTGGTGGGTCTGGAAGTTATATAGAAGATAAGAAAAAACTTCTTTCAGATATAGTAAATTTCACAGGTGGAAAAAGATGAAAAAACTTTCAATATCAAATATTGCATGGGACAAAGAGTTTGACGATATTGTCTATGAAAAGATGAGCCGTTATTCTTTTAGTGGTCTTGAAATTGCGCCTACTAGATTATTTGAAAATCCCTATGCAAAACTAAAAGAGGCAAAAGAGTTTTCAAAAAAACTAATGGAAGAAAATGGACTTGAAATATGCTCTATGCAGTCAGTATGGTATGGGATACAAAATGAAATTTTTGCTTCTAAATCGGATAGAGACTTTTTGCTCGAATACTCAAAAAAAGCAGCCTGTTTTGCCGAGGCTATCAGCTGCAAAAATATAGTTTTTGGTTGCCCAAAAAACAGAAATCTACATTCTCCAAGCGATATTGAAATTTCTTATGATTTTTTCATAAAACTCGCTGATATATGCAAAGAATGGGGTGTTATGCTATCTATTGAACCAAATCCAGAGATATACGGAACTAATTTTTTGAATTATACACAGCAGACGGTAAATTTTGCACGGGAGCTCAACCACACTAATGCAAAAGTAAACGCAGATCTTGGCACAATAATTTCTAACAATGAAGATTTTAGTGTTTTGCAAAGTAATACCGATATCATAAACCATATTCATATATCCGAGCCATTTTTAGATCCGATAGAAAAGAGGGATATTCATTTAAGCTTAAAAGAGCTTAGTTATGATAATTATATTTCTATCGAGATGAAGAACTGCAAAGATATAAATGTTGTTTTTGAAAAAATTGAGTATGTAGGTGAACTTTATAGATGAAATATAGTAAAATAACTGGGGTGCCAGATTTTATTGAAGATAGCTACCATCCAAAAAAAAGCAAATACTGTATACTAATTCCTATAATAAATGAGGGAGATAGAATTCTAAATCAGCTTGCACGAGCGAAAAATCACAATGTCCACACCCTTTGTGACATAATTATCTGCGATGGTGGGTCAACAGATAGATCTACTGAAAAAGAGAATTTAGAACCTTTAGGTGTAAATTCTCTTCTTGTAAAAACAGGAGCAGGAAAGCAAGGCGCACAACTAAGGATGGGACTTTGGTGGGCTTTAAACCGTGGTTATGAGGGATTCATAACGATTGACGGTAATGATAAAGACAGTATTGAAGATGTGTTTAAATTCGTTGAAAAACTCGATGAAGGGTATGATATTATACAAGGATCGAGATTTATTAAGGGTGGCATTGCAGAAAACACACCGATTTCAAGGTATTTAGCAGTGAGGTTTATGCATGCGCCAATTATTTCGCTTACTGCAAGACATTGGTTCACTGATACGACAAATGCATATCGAGGGTACTCGAAAAAATACATTTCCGACAGCAAAGTCGATGTTTTCAGGCATTTGTTCTCGGGATATGAGTTGTTAGCATACCTTTCGGTCAGAGCTGGTCAGTTAGGTCTTCGATGCTGTGAAGTTGCAGTAAGAAGAAGCTATCCTAAAGGAGAAGCAACACCTACAAAAATCAAAGGATTTAAAGGG
>CAYJGP010000159.1:0-3721 GCA_964369435.1 uncultured Oscillospiraceae bacterium
TGTGCACTATGCTTTTCCCTGGAAAATACTGTCCTATAGTTATATCGCCAATCACTTTAACCCTCGCTTATCAAGATAGTTTAAAAGAATCTCTGTCGCTTGCATCGGGGTATATCCATCTGTATTTATATCAATACCACGCTCTTTTAGCATCATCAAAATCTTCGTCACATCTGGGACAGAAAGCCTTGATTTTGCAAGTAACTCGCGCCTTGAAAATACAACTTCCTTTTTATCATACATTAAAACTTCACCGTCGTTTAAAACGAGAATTCTATCGGCATATTTTGCAATATCTTCCATGCTGTGCGACGAGAGCAAAACTGTTGTACCGCTCATCTTATGATAATCATGAATCTGTCCGAGTATCTTCTCACGTCCGCCGGGATCAAGACCTGCAGTCGGCTCATCGAGTATTAAAACAGAGGGCTCCATTGCCATAACACCAGCTATTGCAACCCTTCTTTTCTGTCCCCCTGATAGTTCAAATGGAGATTTTTTCAGAATCTCCTCTCGAAGTCCTGTAAACTCTGCCGCTCTACGAACACGCATCGCAAGCTCATCGCCTAGAATTCCCATATTGCGAGGTCCAAATGCTATATCTGCTTCAACTGTTTCTTCAAATAGCTGATATTCAGGATACTGGAAAACAAGCCCTACTTGAAATCTAACATCTCGAATTTTTTTTGGTTCTTCCCATATATCCTTGCCATTTAGAATAATCTTGCCACTATGAGGCTTTAAAAGACCATTTAAATGGGTTAAAAGGGTAGATTTGCCGCTACCAGTATGACCGATAACTCCGACAAACTCCCCTCGCTGAACTTCAAAACTAACACCCTTAAGCGCTTTTACCTGCAACTCCTTTGTGTTTCCGTAAACAAACTCGAGGTTCTGCACTTCAATAATATTCTGCATATCTCTACTCCCCCGTCGTTGCAACTTTAACAAAAGCATCGACAAACTCCTCAGCCGTTAGAATATCGGTTGGGAGATCAACGCCACGCTTTATAAGGTGTAGCGCAAGAGACGACACTGATGGCAGCTTAAGCCCTGCTCTTTCTATCTCATCACGCCTGCAAAATACCTCACTTGGAGTTCCATCAAGCGTCACTTTCCCCTTATCCATAACAATAACCCTGTCAGCAGCAGTTGCCTCCTCCATATAATGGGTTATTAATATAATTGTAACTCCACGCTCTTTATTTAATGTTTTTATCGTTTCTAAAACCTGATCGCGACCCTTTGGATCAAGCATTGCTGTTGGCTCATCAAGCACTATACAAACAGGTTCCATCGCTAAAATCCCAGCAATAGCAACCCTCTGTTTTTGACCTCCTGAGAGGTTGTGCGGCGCTTTTAGTCTGTGTTCATACATCGAAACTTGCTTTAGCGCTTTATCAACTCTTGCTCTGATTTCAGCAGGTGGTACACCTAAGTTTTCAAGTGCAAATGCGACATCTTCTTCAACTATCGTCGCTACAATCTGATTGTCTGGGTTTTGAAAAACAAGCCCTACACGTTGCCGAACATCAAAGATAGTCTCTTCGTCAACTGTATTAATACCATCGACCAAAACTGTTCCGTCACTTGGCAGAAGTATTCCATTTAGGTGCTTTGCAAATGTTGATTTCCCACTGCCATTATGGCCAAGCACCGCCACAAAACTGCCACGCTCAATCTCTATATTTAAATCTTTAAATACCGAAAAAAGCTTTTCGTCGCTTTTGTAGCTAAAAGATAAATTTTCGGTTTTGATAAGGTTATCCATAAAATGCTCCGTTTCGGTTTTTTAACCCTTGAAAATCGCTGTGTTCCCACAGGGTAAGCATAGACCGCTCTTTGTGACATATATGCCAATTTCATCTGCCTCTACCTCACCGCCAAGTCCGCCGAATACAGAACCCATAAGATACTGCATAACAGCAGCACCGAGTCCTGTAGTATACGAATTTAGCATAACAAATAGCGGTTTATCAGCTAGAACTTGCGAAACTAGCAAAAGAAGATCGTAAATACTATCTTCTAGCTTGAAAATCTCGCCTCCTGGACCTCTTCCGTATGACGGTGGATCAAGGATAACAGCGTCGTACTTATTTCCGCGCCTTATCTCTCGCTCTAAAAATTTATTGCAGTCATCAACTATCCATCGAACGCTATCAGACGCAAGGCCTGTTGAGGCGGCATTCTCACGCGCCCAAGCAACCATACCCTTCGATGCATCAACATGAGTTACAAAAGCACCACCCTTTGCTGCTGCAAGAGTTGCTCCTCCTGTATAGGCAAATAGGTTTAAAACTTTTGGGCGCTCACGTCTCTTACAAGATTCTCGGATATAGTCCCAGTTCACTGCTTGCTCAGGGAAAATCCCTGTATGCTTAAACCCTGTCGGCCTTATATTGAAGACAAGGTCTTTATACTTAATCTGCCAACTCTCTGGTAGCTTTTTCTTAAATTCCCAAGCGCCGCCGCCACTATTGCTTCGGCTATAATGCCCATCGGCAGATCCCCAAAGTTTTTTATCCTTTTTAGTCTGCCAGATAATCTGAGGATCAGGTCTTATAAGACGAACATCCAAAAATCTCTCAAGTTTTTCACCAGATGAAGTATCTAACAGCTCATAGTCGTAAAACTCTTTACTAAATCTCACTTTGTAAGCCTTTCTTTTATCTTGTTGCCTATATCAAAGGCACAACTTTCGATAAACTCTTTGTTTTTTCCCTCAACCATAACACGAATTAAAGGCTCTGTACCTGATGCACGCACTAAAATTCTACCGTCGTCACCGAGTTTTTTCTCCCAGGATGATATCTTCTCTTTTATCTGCTCATCATCTGGATATTTTTCTATCTCGCTCTTTTTAAATTTAAGATTTACAAGTGTCTGCGGATATTTATCCATAACCTTTGCAAGTTCACTCATCTTTTTCCCACTGCTTTTCATAATCGAGAGCAGCGTTACACCTGTAAGCTGACCGTCACCTGTTGAAGCATGACTTAGCATTATAACATGCCCTGACTGCTCTCCACCTATAACATATCCGCCAGAGATCATCTCTTCAAGGACATATCTATCGCCAACTTTTGTCTTAACTGTATTTATTCCCTCTTTTTCAGCGAACTTGAAAAAACCGAGATTTGACATAACAGTCACGACAACGCTATCGTTTACAAGCGCCTTCTTCTCTTTTAGGTATTTTGCGATAATTGCGATAATCTTATCGCCATCAACCTCTTCGCCCCTCTCATCAACAGCAAGACATCTATCTGCATCGCCATCAAAAGACAGACCGATATCGGCTTTGTGCTTTATTACTGCCGATTTTATATTAGTAAGATGGGTTGAACCACAACCCTTGTTTATATTTATACCGTTTGGCTTATCAGCAAGGACTATGCACTCAGCACCAAGCGAGCGGAAAATTTCAGCCGCAGATACTGCCGATGACCCATTCGCACAATCAAGCACAACCTTTATCCCATCAAACTTTGCAAATGCTGCTGATTTTATATGATTTATATAGTCGTTTACCGCACTATAATTAAAGTTCCAACTTCCAACATCATCGCCTTTTGGCAGAGGTATCTCTTCTTCACGCTCATAAATATAACTTTCAATCTCATCTTCAACGCTATCTGGTAATTTATATCCTTGTTCTGAGAATATCTTTATACCATTATATTCAGCAGGATTGTGAGAAGCTGAAACCATAATTCCAGCA
>CAYJGP010000160.1:0-3720 GCA_964369435.1 uncultured Oscillospiraceae bacterium
TAAGGTTTCTCATTCTCACAGACGTTCAAACAGAACTTGGAAACCTAACATACAGAGGGTCAAAGCAGTTGTCGAAGGCAGATCATGCCGCATAAACGCCTGCACCCGCTGTCTGCGCAGCGATAAGGTAACCAGAGCGGTATAACGCAAAATTAAAGAACCCTAGGGTTCTTTTTTTGTTACCTGCCCTATAACTCTGCTATTAGCTTTAAGTGTTACTGTGATTTCACATTTTTAAGATTATCAGATCATTGTTAACTTTTTAAGTCAGATAAAAATTTTAATATTAATTTTAAAAACTGCCAGCAACAACAGCTGACAGTTTTTTATTATACATATTTATTTAACTTTTATAGCAAATATTTTATTAATAAGCAAAAGAAAATACACACATTAAACTATTGCGTCATATCTTAGTTATCCCAAAAAACATAACTACTCTCATCTTTAAGACCTCTATCCATAAGGGAAAGAACCGCATCGTTTACAGATTTTCCATTGTATAAAATTTCATAAACCTGCTCAACTATCGGCATAGAGACATATTTCTGCTGTGCTAGCAAGAATATATTCTTTGCAGCAGTATAACCTTCAACAGTCATCCCAACTTTTGCAATAGCTTCTTTCACCTTAAAGCCTTCACCGATATAAACACCCGTTTTGCGATTTCTACTATGAACGCTTGTACAGGTTACAATTAAATCACCAATACCCGAAAGCCCTGAAAATGTCTCACGTCTAGCTCCCATTGCTTTTCCAAGTCTTGCTATCTCAACCATTCCTCGTGTCATAAGTGCCGCTTTTGTATTATCCCCTTGATTCATACCGTCGAGAATTCCCGCAGCAAGAGCTATAACATTCTTCGCAGCACCGCCTATTTCAACGCCTACTATATCGTCATTGCTATACATACGAATGCTATCTGTTGTCATCGCCTGTTGTACCGATTTAACAGCATTTTTATCTTTACCCGCAGCTACAAGCGTCGTCACAGCACCACGTGCAACCTCCTCTGCATGAGAAGGACCTGATACAATAACAATTTCATTATCAAGTTCGCTCTCGATTATCTCGTTTATAAGCAAAAGAGATCCATTTTCAACACCTTTTGAGACACATGCAACTATCGTCGTATCATCAATAACATCTTTTAATGAACGAGACACCGCTCGTACCGCTTGAGATGGTACTGCAATTATAACAATTTCGCATCCTTTTAAATCGAGTATATTATTTGATAGCTTAACTGTATCATCTAAAATTATCTCCGGAAGAAGCTTTAAGTTGCCTCTGTTTTTCACAAGATTATCATATTCCTCTAAAAAAGGAGTATAGAGAGTTATCTCATTTGTCTTACATAGATTCTGAGAAAGAGCGATGCCAAATCCACCAGCACCAACTATTATTATTTTAGCCATATTTATTTTCGTTTAAGAGAAACTTTTCTCTCTTCTCCTTTTAAAATTCTCGTAATATTTCCATGATGTTTTATAAGCATAAGTATAATCATCCCTGAAAACATCAGAGCTCTTACAAGGTTGTATTCTCCGCCAAATATATTTTCAAAGAAACTTAGCGGTATTACAAGAAAAAGACCAACTACTGATCCAAGTGAGAGAATTTTAGTTGTCACAGTTAATAGCAAAAAGACTAGAAACGCAACAAGACAGATATAGAAGTTTAAAAAAATTAAAACACCAAAAGTAGTCGCTACCCCTTTTCCTCCTTTAAATTTAAAGAAAACGGGAAAACAGTGCCCTATAACTGCTGAAAGTCCTGCAACAGCAGTTGCAATATTTGGGTCTAGATTTAAAAGTGGTGAGAGAAGAGAGGCAATAACAACAGCTATTCCGCCTTTAAACATATCAAAAAGCAGCGTACCTGCCGCCGCCCTTTTTCCTTTATTTCGCAAAACATTCGTCATACCTGCATTGCCACTACCCTTAGTTCTTATGTCTTCTTTGCTCATAAGTTTAACTATCAAAATAGCCGCATTAACGCTACCTAGAAGATATGAAATCAATACTATAATTAAATAATTCATCGTCACTCCAAATACAAATTTAGTTTATTTTTCTCTTCGCTCTCGAATTGTAAATCTAATAGGTGTCCCCTCAAGACCAAATGTCTCACGAAGACGATTTTCTATATATCTCTGGTATGAAAAATGAAAGAGATCAGCTCTGTTTACAAAAGTTACAAATTCAGGTGGTCTAGTTGAAGACTGTGTCATATAGTATATTTTTAATCTTCTACCTTTATCACTTGGCGGCTCTACCCTGCTTGTTACCATAGCGAGCAGTTCATTTAATTTTCCAGTTGAAATTCTTGTTGCATTCTGATTGTCAACATAGGTAATTAGCTCAAAAAGCTTATCTATTCTCTGTCCTGTTTTTGCACTTATAAATATTATAGGCGCAAATGACATAAAAGAGAACTCACTTTCAAGTGTTTTACGATAATTTTTCATCGTATCGTTATCTTTTTCAATAGCATCCCATTTATTCACCGCTATAATACAGCCTTTTCCCTGCTCAAGAGCATACCCTGCAACTTTTGAATCTTGCTCTGTGAATCCCACTGTCGCATCAATCATAATAACGCATACAGATGCTCGGTCAACTGCCATATATGAGCGAAGAACGCTATATTTCTCTATCTTCTCATCAACTTTTTTCTGACGGCGCAATCCAGCTGTGTCGATAAAGATAAACTTTCCATACTTATTCTCGATCGGCGAGTCTACAGCATCTCTTGTAGTTCCAGGTATATCTGAAACGATAGCTCTCTCTTCACCAGCTATTTTATTTAGAAGTGACGATTTACCAACATTCGGCTTTCCAATAAGAGCTACTCTTATAAAGTCCTCGCCCTCTTCCTCAAGTGGTTCCATCGGTAGATGCTCAAAAACTTCATCTAAAAGATCTCCTGTACCATGTCCATGCACCGAAGAAACTGCAACAGGCTCCCCAATTCCAAGATTGTAGAACTCATAAAACTCAGCCGGCGGATCTCCAACACTATCGCACTTATTTACGCACAAAACAACAGGTTTCGCGCTCTTTTGTAGCATCTGAGCTACTTCCATATCTGTCGCTGTAACGCCACTTTTAAGATCGGTTACAAATATTATAACATCAGCATCCTCAATAGCGATATTTGCTTGAAGGCGCATCTGACTTAGAATTATATCGTCGCTATAAGGCTCGATACCACCGGTATCAATAACCGCAAAACTACGGTTTCTCCACTCGCTATCAGCATAAATTCTATCTCTTGTGACACCTGGTGTATCATCAACTATAGAATATCTCTTTCCAACTAACTTGTTAAAAAGGGTCGATTTGCCAACATTCGGACGCCCCACTATTGCAACTATTGGTTTTGCCATTTTATATCTCCTTTAATTTTAAGAGAAAATCTCTTCCATTAACCTCGTTGAATAAAACCTTAGCGCCGAGCGCCTGTTCCATTTCAAGAGGGGTTGTATCGTCTAAAAAAATATTATCATTTGATAATGTATCCGATGGTAGCATCAGTCTATTTCCGAGCATCTTACCTTTCACCTGCTCGATTATATCACATCCACATAAAAGCCCTGTCACCGAAACATCGCCGCCGAAAACTCTATTTTCAACAACATGAATTTTGTAACTAAGCTCTGTCCATCTTTTTCCTATCTCCTCCATTATACCACAGATATACTCTCCTGTGATAGTC
>CAYJGP010000161.1:0-3531 GCA_964369435.1 uncultured Oscillospiraceae bacterium
GGAGTGAAGAGATGGCTGAAGTATTAAGTCAAAGTCAAATTGACGAATTACTAAATTCTATGGCAGGTGGCGGAGAGCCGCCTCCAGAGGAAAAAGAGCCCGAAGATAATTATAAACTCTATGACTTTTCTAGTCCGAAGAAGTTCACAAACGAGAGAATGAGACTTCTTCGAGGAGTATATGATAACTTCGCAAGGCTTGTTGCATTGCGACTTAACGGAATACTTCGAACGATGTGTGAGTCAGAGGTTATAACCGTTGAGGAGCAGAGATATTTTGAATTTAATAACATGCTCTCAGATAATGATATTATGACAATTTTAGAGGTGAAAATGCCCGGAGAGGGAAAAGCACTTCCGATGATGTATCACGCTTCACAAAAGATGGTGCTGAGTATTATTGATAGGATGCTTGGAAGCTCTGGAAGCGAGCCGGATGTTGATATGTCATACGCATATACTGAGCTTGAGATGGCGGTTTACCAGAAGATTATGTCATATATTATGGAAGTTACCGTTGGCGCTTGGAGTAACTATGCAGACCTTATAATTGACTCTGAACGACTTGAGGATAATCCAGCATTCTTTGGAGAAGTAAGTCTTGATGAACCGGTGGTTATAGTTATGCTAAGCGTGAAGATTAATGAAGTAGACGGAATAATAACCATCTGTGTTCCTGGGGCGTTTCTAACAGAAGTTTTTGCAACGATCGAGAAGAAAACATTTGCTGACGGTGTTGATGAGAGTATGCAAATACGTGCTGGAGAACATATTCTAACTTCACTAAACAAGAGCTCGCTCGAGATGAAGGCAACGATTGGTAATGCGCAACTGCCGCTTGAGAGTGTGTACAACCTAAAGGTTGGAGATGTTATAGACCTTGCGATGCACAAGGATTCGGATGTTACCTTGCATGTTGAGGGGCAACCGTGGTTTGAAGGCAAGCTCGGTGTTTATAATAAAAATTCAGCAGTACTTATCAACAAACGTTTTTCAACAAAGTTTATGACCGAATAAAATATTTATAAGAGAAAGAGGGAATTATTATGGCAAAAATTATGATAGTTGACGATGCAGCTTTTATGAGAATGATGATCAAAGATGCGCTTACGAAGGCAGGTTATACCGATCTTCTAGAGGCGGCTGATGGTGCAATTGCACTTGAAACCTTCAAAACAGAGAAGCCAGATCTTGTACTTATGGACATCACAATGCCAAACATGAATGGTCTTGATGCGCTAAAAGCTATAAAAGCGCACGATCCAAATGCTTCTATAATTATGTGTAGTGCTATGGGTCAAGAGCCTATGGTTATAGATGCTATAAAATCAGGAGCTAAGGACTTTATCGTAAAACCATTTAAACCAAACAGAATAGTTGAGGCAGTTTCAAAGGTTATTGGATAAGGAGAAAGAGTATGTCATTTATAAGCGCACTCAATATCAGTGGTTCAGGTATGACCGCGCAACGTTTTCGTTTAGATATCGTTTCTGAAAATATTGCAAATATGGGAACTACGAGAACAGAAAGCGGCGAACCTTACAGACGTAAGACGGTTGTTTTTGAAAGTACAGGCAACTCTTTTTACAATGTGTTTAATGATGTTGCAAGAAGCGGAGAAACTCCAGGGGTAAAAGTGACAGAGATTGTGGAGGACGATTCGCAGCTTCAAGCGGTATATGATCCAACCCATCCCGATGCTGATGAAGAGGGATATATCTATTACCCGAACATAGATTCGGTAAAAGAAGTCGCAGATGCGATGGCGGCAACAAATGCATATTCTGCGAATGTAACTGCATTCAATGCGCTTAAACTAATGATGCAGAAGGGTCTTGAGGTCGGAAAATAATCTTTTAAGAAAGCGAGTTTACGATGGATACAAACAAATTGTCATCTGTGGAAATAGATGCTATCGGTGAAATACTAAATATCAGCTTAGGTTCAGCGGCAACAGCAGTTTCAACGATGCTTGAATCAAGAGTTGATATAACAACACCTGGTGTTAATGTGAGGGGTAAGGACGAGTTTGATTTTAAAGATCTCGAGCCTGCTGTTGGTGTTGAGATAGAATATTGCGAAGGACTGTCAAGCAAAAATGTTATGATACTCAAACTTGAGGATGTACGTATAATCCTCGAGATGCTTATGCATACAGAAATAGAGTCGGAAGGATTTGAGCTCGATGAACTATCGAGAAGTGCCATCGGTGAGGTTATGAACCAGATGATGGGTGCTTCGTCAACTGCTCTTGCGGATATGCTAAGCAAAGTTGTAGATATTATGCCTCCGCAGATTTTTGAGATAGAATCTCCAGATGTGTTTAAGCAGAAATATTTTGAAGAAGATGTTATGGTTGAGGTTAGCTTCAATCTTAAAATCGGAGATAAAATTGAGAGTGAATTTATAAATCTCTTGCCAATCTATCTTGTCAAAGAGATAGTTTCGGGATTCTTCAAAGATGGAATGCCAGACGACGTATCCGGTGAAGACGAAGGTCTTCCGCCTCCTGTAGATATACCTGAGATTGTTGAGGAAGTGGTTGCGGAACCAGTGCCAGTGCCAGTGCAAGCTCCAGCACCTGTAGTTGAGGCAGCGCCTGCACCAGCAGCTGAAGTAGCACCTGCGCCAGTGGCAGCACAAGCTGTAGCGGCTCCTGTAGCATCTGTTGCGGTTTCACCAGAGCTTACAAACACAATGGCTGAAATGATGCAGATGATGAAACAGCAGATGGAGATGAACAATCATCTTATGGGTGTTGTTTCAGCACCTTCAAAGATAAAAACGGCAACTCCGCCAAGACCAAACTTACAAGGTGGAAATGTGGAACCAGCTTTTGGCTCGAATATCGAGCTTGTTAAGGGCGTTCCTGTAGAGGTTTCGGTTGAAATAGGTCGAACAAAGAAATACATAAAAGATATTTTAGAGCTCAACAAAGGCTCGCTTGTAGTTCTTGATAAGCTTGCAGGTGAACAGGTTGATTTATATGTAAACGGACAATGTGTTGCTAAAGGCGATGTTGTTGTTGTTGATGAGAGCTTTGGTATCAGGATAACCGAAATACTACCTGGTGAAATAACTATAATCGAATAGAGGGTTTTAGATGCTTGAAGGAATAATTAGTGCGATTATAACGCTTGTGATAGTTGTTGGCATACTACTGCTAACATATATAGCGACTCGCTATATCGCCGGTATTTCAGGTGCAAGCAAGGCGACGAGGAATATCAGCATAGTTGAAAAGGTATCGGTAGGTCAGGATAAAAGTGTTGCGATAGCGAAGGTAGGAGATAAATATCTGCTACTTGGAATAACAGCAGGTGGGATAACAACCCTCTGCGAACTTTTAGAGGACGAGCTTACCTTTGCAGATGTTACGCCCCAAGCACCATACGACTTCAAAGCGGTTTTTGATAAATTTTTAAAGAGAAGCGATGGCAAAGAGAAGGACAGTTTAGATGAATGATTCATTTATTAGCATAAACGGAGGCAGTACCCCAACACTTGAAATATTTGTGATGATGACGGTACT
>CAYJGP010000162.1:0-3487 GCA_964369435.1 uncultured Oscillospiraceae bacterium
AATAGCACTCACATTATATTTAATTGCTAGAATACCACTAAAACTTATACTAAAAAGCTTAAAGCCGGTGCTGCCGATAATAATTTTCACATCGATAATAAACATGTTTTTCCTTGATGGAGAGCCGATATTTGAGTTTTATTTTATAACTATTACCTATGAGGGACTTTTCTTTGCACTGCAGATGACACTTAGAATACTAGTGCTTATTTCAGTATCATCGCTTCTAACTTATACCACAACTCCAATAGCTCTAACCGACGGGCTTGAGAGGCTGTTATCCCCTCTAAAGGTAATAAAGGTACCAGCACATGAGCTTGCGATGATGATGACGATAGCTCTTCGTTTTATCCCAACTTTAATAGAGGAGACAGATAAGATTATTAGCGCTCAAAAGGCAAGAGGTGCCGATATGGAGAGCGGTGGTATAATAGAGAGAGCAAAAGCGCTTATACCCATTCTTATACCTCTCTTTTTATCGGCTTTTAGACGAGCAGATGATTTAGCGGTAGCTATGGAATGTAGATGTTATCAGGGCGGTGACAACAGGACAAGGATGAAGGTTTTAAAGTTTAGAGTTTCAGATTTTTTTGCCCTTCTTCTTTCGTGCGGACTTGTTGTTGCAACAATTTTCTTAAATAGGTTTTAGTATTATGAGAAATATTCTTCTAACACTATCTTTTATTGGAAAGGATTTTTGCGGAACACAGGTGCAAAAAAACGGTATCTCTGTATCAGAGGTTTTGCAAGATGCACTTGAAAAAATATTCAGTAGAAGAGATGCGGTTAAATGCTGTTCAAGGCTTGATAGCGGAGTTCATGCGAAAAAGTTTACAGTAAGCTTTAAAACAGATAGCAAAATTAAGACCGAGAAACTTATAGTTGCACTCAATTTCCATCTGCCACAGAGTGTTTCTATCATATCGGCAAAAGAAGTAGCAGATGGTTTCCATGCAAGATATAGCAGTATAGCAAAAGAGTATAAATACTATATATACTTAAGAAGTGCAAGAAATCCATTTTACGATGACTATAGCGCTCATTATGGAAGAGAAGTTGATATAAAGCCTTTAGAGGAGGCTGTATCATATTTTGCGGGCAAACATGATTTCAAGGCGTTTTGCAATAAAAAGACAAAAACACCAAACGATACTGTGCGCACTGTTAATTATGCGAAAATCGAGAAAAAAGATGATTTTTTGATATTTACAGTTGCTGCAAATGGTTTTTTATACAATATGGTGAGAATGATGGCCGGAGCATTAATTCGAATTTGTGAAGGTAAATTGACCGCTGCTGATATAGAGCGAGCACTTGTTTTTGGAGAACTTCCGATAGAAAAATATACAGCACCTGCAAAAGGACTTTTTCTAACTGAAGTTTTTTATGAGGAGAGAGAATGCGAGAGATTACCGAAATAGAGAAAAAGCGAAGACAAAAGAAACGGATAAAAGCAAGAAGAAATGCAGTGATATTTTTTGGGGCAATTATTTTTGTTGCAGTTATCTTTATGATAAGGGATTTTTTAGCATCATTTGATCCGTTTTATTATCTGGATACCATGACAGCAGGTAATGGGAGCGGATACCCGATAACGACCGACGGCACATATATTTCAGAAACCGCTGATTACCGAGGTTCACTCGCTGTTTTAACCGATGTTGATCTTACTGTTTATACAAGCAGTGGTGCAAAGCTTTTTTCAGTTCAGCATTCTTATGCGAATCCGAGAATAACTATTAGCGGAAGCAGAATTTTGCTGTATGACCTTGGAGGTGCAAGCTATCGGTTAATTGGCAGAAGTGGAGATGTTTATGAGGAGCAAAAGATAAGCGATACAATTTTAGCTGCGGATTTATCTTATTATGGAGATGTTGCTATTTCATCATCTTCGGTATCATCAACAACAAAAGTTTCTGTATACGATATTGAAAATAATGAGGTATACAGCTATTATTCAGAAGATAAATACATTACCGATGTGAATTTTTCAGATGACAACATATTTATAAATGCAATCTATGACTTAAATTCGACAATATCAACAGATATAATAGCAATAGATATTTCAGGTGAGGTGATAGGTAAAACAACTCTCACCGACGAAGTTATATATAAAAGTGAGGTTATAGGTGATGAGCTATACCTTATAAGTGATAGTAGATATATCGTATTAAATAAGAAGCTAATCGAAGTAGAGAGCGTTTCGTTTGAAAGTCGTGAGGTAACTGCTGCTGATATAGGCGATAATTCATATACTGCGGTAGTGTTATCCGAAGACTCACTTGCAAAGATTAAAAAAGTCGTTATAATAAGAGGTGGAGAAATTATTTCTGAAACCGAATATGATGGCGACATCGTGGAGATTGTAAGTGATGGCGATGGCATATATATTTTCGATGGTGATGGTTATATTCTTCTAAATAGGTATGGCGAAGAAATTAGCAGCTTTGATTCTCAAATATATTCTGAACACTATATAGTGCTTTCAGATATATATTCAGTTGAAAAAAACAAAATTTACAGGATGGAATAACAATATGACTTTTGCAGTAATTGATTTTATATTTTTAATAGTTTTAGCTCTGTTTATCTTTTTTGGGTTTAAAGATGGATTTATCAGAGGTATAGTTGGAATTGTTTCGTTTTTCGGAGCACTAATACTAGCAGGACTTATATCAGAACCTATTTCTGGATTTATCTACGATACATTCTTTGAAGCGAGTGTTAATGAAGCGATATCCGCTGGTGCGACTTCATTAAAGCAGATAGTTGATGAGTCAGCAGGGTTTATCTCAGGATTTATAAACTGGGGAAGTATAAGCTCTTCTTCCGCTCCAAGAACTGTTATTGTTTCATTTTTAAGTACAATTTTATTTGTAGTTTTAGTAGTAATTTTACTTATCGCATTCTCACTTGCCGCAAGACTTTTAACGCAAGCGGTTAAATTTATACCGTTTGGCAATAGTATTAATAAACTTTTAGGCGCGGTTACCGGTATAATTAAGGCATTATTAATTGCTTTTATATTTGCCTTTATGTTAAAATCAGCATATAATGTAACAGATAGCTTCCTTGGCATTTCAGAAACACAAGCTGAAAATAGCCTTGTATTCGGTGTTATTTACGAGTTGACACCGGAGATTGGAGAAATTTAAAAATTTAACTTAGGAGTAGTTAATGAATATCCCAAACGCTCTTTCAATATTCAGAATAATATTAATACCGATTTTTATCCATTTCTATACGAATGTAAATGAGCCTTATTTGGCACTTTTGGTACTTTTTTTATCTGGAGCATCCGATTTTTTAGACGGTGTTATTGCGCGGAAATTTAATATGATAACATATCTTGGTCAAATTCTAGACCCAATAGCAGATAAGCTGACACAAGCAGCAGTTGGAATTTGTGTTGCAATTGTGCACAGAAGTTTTATCCCGGCAATAATTGTCTTTTTTATCAAAGAGGTATGTATGGCACTTGGTA
>CAYJGP010000163.1:0-3445 GCA_964369435.1 uncultured Oscillospiraceae bacterium
GTTCACGAAGCGAGCTATCTTCATCGGCATTTAGTGTTCCGTCATAGCTTCCAAGTCTTGGTTCTACAATCTTATCGGTTATAATTGTACCGATAATTGTGATAAGGAATGTTGAAACTGCCATAAACCAATAGTTACCCATAATGTTTACTACATAATTTGGGTCAACAAGTGCCGTTGCTTCTGTGGTTATACCTGCAAGTAGTGGATCAAGCGTTCCAACTAGTAGGTTTGCTGAAAATCCACCTGAAACACCAGCAAATGCCGCCGCAAGACCAGCTATTGGATGTCTGCCATATGCTCTAAATACCATAGCGCCAAGTGGTATTAGGACAACATAACCAGCATCTGATGCGATATTCGATAGAACACCTAGCAATACAACAACAGGTGTTATAAGCTGTTTTGGTGTTATCTGAACAGTTCTTTTAAGCAGTGCTGATAGATATCCGCTCTGTTCTGCAACTCCAACACCGAGCATTGCAACGAGAACTGTTCCGAGTGGTGCATATCCTGTGAAGTTTGAAACTGCCGATGTAAGCATCCATGCAATTCCTTCACCAGACAACAGGCTTACTGTTGTTACTGTAGTTTCTTGTAGCTCCCCTCCTGATACAAGCATTCCTGTAGCCGATACACCAAGTAGTGATAGTACCCATGACAATATCGCAACAGATGCTGCGAGTATTGCAAATAGCGCTACCGGATGTGGCAGTTTGTTTCCTGTACGTTCAACAACGCCTAAAAAGCCTTTCTTTTTTATCTTCGCTTCTCCATTAGACATAAATTCCCCTCCTAAAAAAATAATAGAAAACTAACTAAGCTTGCCACTGTTAAAAGTGAGAAACCTTGTTTCATTTGGTTTATTTTACTATATTTTGTTTCATAAGTAAATAATTTTTAGTATTTTAGTCACATTGCATAATCTTTGCAAAAAATAAAATGTTTTATTAACGCAATTTTATCTGTTATAACTAAATAAAAGCTATGACATTTATCATAGCTTTTTTAGTTACTGTTTATATTTAATCGTTTAAATATAACTCTCAAGGTTTAGGTATTTTTTCGATAAGCGCTACACAATGTACCGCAATAGCTTTACCCTCACCACAAGCATTAACCCCTTCTTCGGTTGTCGCCTTAACATTCACATCATCATAGTCGATAGCGAGTGTTGTTGCGATATTTTTCCTCATATTCGGAATATAATCTTTAAGTTTTGGGCGCTCTGCTATAATCGATGCATCGATATTCACTATCCTATACCCTTTTGTCGAAATAAGGTGATATGCTTTTTTAAGCAGAACAATACTGTCTGCATTCTTATAGGCGGGGTCATTATCCGGAAAATGCGCACCGATATCCGGCAGTGCCGCTGCACCAAGCAGCGCATCAATCACTGCATGGGTTAAAACATCTGCATCGCTATGTCCAAAAAGCCCTTTATCAAAAAGAATTTCAACACCACCAAGAATTAGCTTTCTCCCCTCTTTTAGCAGATGCAAATCATATCCGTGTCCTATCCTCATATTCCCTCCATTAATCTCTTCGCAACCACCAGGTCTTCGGCTGTGGTTACTTTCATATTTTTATAACTTGTTTTGATTAATTTTACCGGCACACTTATAGCTTCCAAAAGTGCGTTATCATCGGTATAGTCTGTCGTTGCCGCAGAAAACCCCTTAAAGTAAAGCTCTGCTTTCATACACTGCGGCGTCTGTGCACTATAGAGAAAATCTCTATTTGGGGTCTCTTTTACAAACCCTTTTTCATCTGTTATCTTTATCGTATCTTTAACTGGAGTTGCAGCGCTTGCCGCTCCAAACCGCTTTGTCGCTGCTAAAACTTCGTTTATTTCACCCGGTGTTATAAGCGGCCTCGCTCCATCGTGAATGGCGAATATATCGCTGCCTGCAGCTATTATCGCACCGCAATTTACCGATTGCTGACGTGTTTTACCGCCCTCTGTCACAATGCACGGCTTTTTTATATCGTATTTTAAAATCTCACCACTAATTATTTCCACCTTCTCTTTTGAGGTGACGATAACTATTTTATCGACTTCTGCGGCATCGAAAGCTAAAACCGAGTGGATAAACAGCGGCTTTTCGCAGAGTGGCGCTAATATTTTATCGAAACCCATTCTAGTTGAGCTTCCTGCTGCAACAATAATAGCTGTTGTCATAATATCACCTCGCTATTATTTTAGCATATAATTTCATATTTTAAAATCACTCTTTATAAATTCTATAACTCATTATCAGACAAAACCCCTGTATTGCTAATGATATAGCCTTCTTTTGGCAGTAGTGATGAGAGTTTTACCGCCGATTTTGTTTCTGTTTCAAGGATATCAAACAGCTCTTCGAGTATTTCTATTGTCTCCCCGTTTATCGGTGGTAATCTTATTATTGAGCCTGTTTTTAGGTTAGTCGTAGCATCGTCTACTTGTGTTGCGACCGCTCGCATATCATCCTCTAAAAATATAACATCGCCGACTATTGTAAGATAAGAAAAGCTCGAGAGTGCCGCTATCATCTCTGTATTTGTTTTTAGATATGGTGGACGATAATAAGCAATATACTCGATATCTGAAGCATCAAACTGTTCACTCGTCGCACGGACGCTATCTCGAAACTGCTCAGCTGAAACTGCGCTTTGGTCGGTATATGAAAAACCCATTATCGCTATCTCATGCCCTTCATCAATAATGCTTTGTAGCATCTCTGGCGACTGTCTTGCAACTTCACCTGTTGCAAAAACACTATCTGAAATGCTGGTTATTTCAAATGTTAATCCGACCAGATGTTGTTGTGTTTGGTATCTGTTTACCGCAAATGTTGTCTTTAAACCGCTTGTCGGCGCAGTTGTTGGTGGTGAGAAAATCATAAGTAAAAATGCCAATATAAACATAATAGAAACAAATATTAACGCCCTGGATTTAACAATAAAAAATCGCATAAATATCACCTCTTTTGGTAATATTTATGCGACTAAAATCAATTGTATGAGAAACTATTTTGGGCTAGAGCCAATATCTATACGATTGAGCGCCTTGCGAACTTTGCCTTGGTAGTACCGCTGTCTTGACTCATCAACTGCTGCACGTAGTTTTGCTTCAGCTTTTTCCATAGCTGTTTTCGCTCTGTCAACATCTATCTCATGAGCCCACTCACAGGTATTGCAGACAACAGTTGCGCTATTGTCGATAAATTTTATAAATCCACCGTCAACTGCGGCTGTTTTTTCACTGCCGTCCTGTTTGCGAAGAAACAGCTGACCTGTTCCAACAGCCGAGAGGTAGTTTGCGTGGTTTGCAAAGAAACCAACGTCACCTTCGATGGTACGTATTTTCATAAACTCTATTTCGCCATCGAAGACACTCCGCTCGGGAGTTACCACTTTCAGTTCAAATAAAGCCATATTATTTGCCTCCGTTATGCTT
>CAYJGP010000164.1:0-3376 GCA_964369435.1 uncultured Oscillospiraceae bacterium
GCTTTTATTCACAACACTTCCAGCAGCTATTATGCTCCCATACCCTATAGTTACCCCTGGCAGAATAGTACAGTTTGCACCAATCCAAACACTGTCCTCAATTATAACCGGCTTTGAGCCTCTCATAGCTTTTTCATCGAGTCGCATCCGCTGAGTTGGGTGAATAGGGTGCGACGCCGATGTAATAACAACATTCGGCCCTATATAGCAGTTTTTCCCAAAAATAATCTTTTCATAGTCTAGAAGCGTCAGGTTGTAGTTTGAATAGAAGTTATCTCCAAGTATGACATTCTCTCCGTTATCAATTCTTATCGGAGGCTCTAATATACACTCTTTTCCAATATTCGCAATTAACTTCTCTAAAATCTCTTCCCTTTTTTTCTGTTCAGTATGTGCGCTGTTATTATATTCACGCACAAGCTCCCTTGGCTCTATTATCGAGTCAAACCATGGCTTATTATAATTTCCTGTATACATAAAATCTCTCCCTTAAGATGTTAAAATTAAGCTTACCTGTTCAGTGGTATAGCTGCCGTTTGTATTCTGCAGATAAAGGGTTATCGTTACTGGATTTCCCATATCGTGGTCTGCTATTTCATCATAAAGTTCTGATATAAGCATTACTGGAATACCATCTACCTCGGTAATAATATCACCGACTTCAGCGCCTGCCCGAAACAGAGGACTATCCTCGTCTATCTCGGTTATTAAAAGTCCGCGCGGTAGATTATACTGCTCTGCCGCTAAAGCTGATATTTCCGAAACATCCGCCCCAATAGTTACCCTACCCGCTAAAACTTCGCCGTTTACTATAGCATTTACAACTCTTGCAATCTCCTCACCATAGAGCAGATACCCGCCGTTTTCACCATAGCCTATAATTATGCCGATTATATTTCCATCGCTGTTTATAGCAGGAGCACCTTTACTATACTCATTAATAATCATATCAACTTCTATACACTCTGCTGTATATCCAATTGCTGTTTTTATCTCACGTTCTGTTGCAGAAACTGTTGCCTGTGAAACTCCACCACTTCCACCACTAGCCGTTGAGCGTGGACTTCCGATAATTGTTAGGTTTTCAGCGACCTCAGTAGCTTTGCCGCTTATAAAGGTAGCTCTTGTAAGATTATCCACCTCTATATCTAAAACAGTAATACCTGTTTTTGTATCATAACCTATAATACTTGCAACATATTCGTCTCCGTTATCTAGTGTAACTGTTATTAGTTGCGCGTCGTTAACTATCTGGTGTACAGTGACGATATAGCCGTCATCTGAGAAGATAACACCTGTTCCCACCTGTTTATCTGCGATATCATCAAAATATCCAGTAACGGTCACAACACTCCCACGGATAGATTCAACCGTTTCTATATTGGCCTCTTCAGAGCCTGGTTCTTGCTCTTCTGAGGGCTCTGGGTCCGCTAGAATAATGGGCGGAATAATCGTATCGGTATTTGTCGGCGGTCGAAGGGTTTCTTCGTTTTCATCGTTAAAGCTTGAAACAAATATGGTAACAGTCACCACAAGCGCTATAACAACAATAAGCACAAGGATAAAAAAACCTTTATTTAAAGCAGTTGAGGTTGCCGCACGTTTTTTTCCGTTATCGACGATATTTGTATACTCGTTTATATCAAAACGGTATTTAATTCCCTCTTCGATTGTTTTGCGGTCTATCTCACCAGTCGGTCTATCATTTTGTTTGTGCATAGTTCACCACCTACTTTTCAGTGAAAAGGGAGAATATAAACTCGGTATACTGCCCCTCTTCGCTTTTAACAATTATATCGCCACCGTGAAGTTCTGTAATCGTTTTTACAAGGTATAGTCCTATACCAACTCCACTCTTATCGATACTGCGGCTCTCATCTTCTTTAAAAAATCTATCAAAGACTTTCGAAATATTCTTGCTTGCAATTCCTGTTCCGCTATTTTTTATCGAGATGTAATATTTTTTATCCTGAAGATAGGTATTCACTGTGATAGCTTCGCCTTCGCTTGTAAACTTAACTGCATTATCCACAAGATTATAGATAACCTGATATATAAGGTCACGATCACACAGACAGTTTTGCTTTTCAATATCGGATAGCCCTTCGACTAAAATCCCCTTTTCATCAATTACCCTCTCAAATGAAAACAGCACATCGAAGATAAGTGCTGAAATCTCGATTGGACTTTTGACTAGAGGATTGTCTCCCGCTTCTATTCGCGCAAGGTTTAATAGGCTTCCAATAAGGCGAGAGAGCCTTTTTGTCTCATCGGTAACAATGGTTATATACCTCTCCTGCTCCTCTTTTGGTATCGCTCCATTCTGAATAGCTGAAAGGTATCCGTCTATAATAGTGAGCGGTGTTTTAAGCTCGTGCGAAACATTCGCAACAAAGCTTCGTCGCATAGCCTCGAGCTCTGAGAGTGAGTTTTTCATATTGTTAAAGCTCAGCGCAAGCACGCCTATCTCGTCATCTCCGCCATAGTCTATATCTGCTGAAAAATCCCCTTCACTATATGCAATCGTCGCTTTTGTCATCTGCCGAAGCGGCTTTAGCATCCTGTTTACAATAATATAAATTACAGGTAGCGCCACTAGCATAGTCATTATCGCAGAGAAGAGAAAAAGCACCCAAATATTGCTTAGATAATCATCAACCGCAGTTGTTTCATTTGAAGCAAAAACAGCGCCTAAAAAGTTGTTGTTCTCGTCGGTTAGCGGTACCGCTGCTGTGAAGTGATTTGTATCGTAGATACCTCCGAGTGTTTCGCTCTCAAGGTACTCTCCCGTCGCAACTTCTGTTAAAATTTCAGCCGAAACTCTGTATATCATATGTCGACAGTTCTCACCCTCCGAGCAGACTAGAATATTCCCCTGCGAGTCGCATAAGAAAAACATGCTCGAAATAGAATTCCCAAGCATAGCATAATAGCTCTCGATAGACTCTTTGTCCATATAGTTAAAATCATTAATGCTCAGATGCTCCTCGGTTATCTGCGCTGCATATAGAACATTGTTTGAAAGGTTATCAAACTCATCGTCTATAAAGTTTCGCATCGAAAAATATAGCAAAATAATCCCGAAAAAAACAAAAATCGAGATTGTTGTTACTATAAATATCGTCGATATTTTTAAAAGAAGCGATCTGCCCATAATTTAAACGGTTTCGAACTTATATCCGACTCCCCATACAGTTTTAAGCATCCATTTATCGGAAACTCCCTCGAGTTTTTCACGCAGTCTTTTTATATGAACATCAACTGTTCTCGAGTCTCCAAAATATTCAAACCCCCACACCTCATCGAGAAGCTGGTCTCTTGTGAAAACTCTGTTTGGATTTTTTGCAAGGTGAAATAAAAGCTCCATCTCTTTCGG
>CAYJGP010000165.1:0-3323 GCA_964369435.1 uncultured Oscillospiraceae bacterium
GCAAACTAACAGGTATGGCATTCAGAGTTCCAACTCTTGATGTTTCTGTTGTTGATTTAACAGTAAGACTTGAGAAAGCTACAACTTACGAAGAGATCTGCGCTAAAATCAAAGAAGCTTCAGAGGGTGAACTTGAGGGTATCCTTGGTTACACAGATGAGCTTGTTGTTTCAAGCGATTTCTATACCGACCCAAGAACATCGATATTCGATGCTAAAGCTGGTATCATGCTAAATCCAAACTTCGTAAAACTTGTTTCATGGTACGATAATGAGTGGGGCTATTCAAACAAAGTTCTAAGCCTTATTGAGCACATGAACAAAGTTGACGCATAGTTTCTAAAAAACTACAATTAAGCGGCAAGACTTTTAAGTTTTAAACTAGAAAGTCTTGCCCTTATTTTATAAAGGAGAATTAATATGTCGTTTATGTCTTATGATCCATGGGCAAGCATTACAAGCAGAAACGGAATACCAGGAGATGAGCTTGTAGCGGGGCTTCAGAAATCTATTAGAAGAGCAGATACCGATATAGCAGTTGATATTGCTTATGAGATGTATATCACAAGCGAAGCTTTTGAAGATAAACTTTGGAGAAGGCTTACTATTATTGCTGCTGAGGACATAGGGTTTGGAAACGTTGATGCTATTACTGTAATAAATAGCCTTGATGAAGCGCGTAAAAAATTTCCTTATAACGATGGAGACAGGCCTTTTTTCTTTATCCACGCAATAAGATTTTTAACCCGTCAACCAAAAGAGCGCTCGTCCGATCACCTCAAAAATCTGGTTATCAAGAAGTTTGAGCAAGGGTATGTTCCAGAAATTCCTGATTACGCTTACGACTGTCATACAGTTAAAGGAAGAGAAAAGGGCAGAGACGTTATCCATTTTCTCGATGAAGCGAGCAAAGTAACTCCACTTATGGAGGGGTATGACGATTCGTTGCGTTTACAACTAAGAGAGGTTATAAAAAAGGAGATCGAAGAGGATATCCAGCCAAAAGAAGGTTCATTTACCTATAATGTTTGGCAAGCATAGGTATAAAACTTTACAGATTAAAAAGAAAAAAATAAGTCGATAATATTTCGACTTGTTTTTTTGTGCTTTCTGAAAAGGTTTTTTGACGTTTCTGTAACTGCTCTGGTTATTTGTGGGAAAGAAAGGATATAGATGTTGCGGCGCGCCCGAAGCAAACGCACCTTCGGTGCGTTTGGTCGAATGCAATTCGACCACGGCGATTTTCAAATCGCCGCTTCGGGCATACGGGATGAAAATGCGAGTAAAAGAAGTGAGATTATGAGCTTTAAGATGAAAGTTTTGACAAACATATAATAAAGAAGGAAGAATGGCAGATGAAAAAGGTATTAATGATTATAGGGATATCTCTCGGTGCGCTATTAGCGGCGACTGTTGTTGGGGTTTTGATTTACCTGTTTCTTTTAAGCCAGCCAGATGGTTTTGCGCTTTCAGTTTAATAATCGACAAACTATAAATATATTCCGGTTTTTACACGCCTATGTTTGATGAATTATCTATAAAAATTGTCTGAGCTATTGTTTGTGATAAAGAAGTGTCATAGCAAAACAGATATGAATTTAAAACTCATATCTGTTTTGTTATAATTATTTAGTTGATTTGGAGAAACGAGCTAAGAGTAAATCTAGAGCAAAGTTGTCGAAGTGGAATTTTTCTGAGAACACATATCGCGAGTATCGCTTGTAGATAGACGAAATAATACTATTGTTTTAAATTCACACTTAAAGATATTAGGCTGAATATGTGCTTATTATATCTCTTCCATCTCGAGGACTTCGCCTATCTGATGGATAATAATATCTTTCGCAAGAAGAGTTAGCTTATCGCCGTATTCAAGGGTTGTGTTACCGCGGGGGATAATAAGCTCATCGCCGCGTGTAAGAGTTACGATGATTAGATCCTCAGGGAAATTTAGTTCGGCAAGGGTTTTACCTGCATGAATATAGTTGTCTGGAAGGGTTACCTCGATAAGAGAAACTTCGCCTCGATGCAGACTCATCAGATTTTTTATAGGTGAGAGATCGACCTCGCGCTCGAGAAGTCTTGAGATGTTGTCGGTAGAAGATATAACGATATCAACTCCTAGTTGCTTCATTATATTAACATTTTTTGGGTTGTTTACCTTTGCAACAGTTCTCTTTGTATTAAATCGCTTTTTTGCAAGCTGACATACTATGAGATTGTCTTCATCTTGCCCGGTAACTCCAACGACTGCATCAGCATTTTTGATGCCAGCTTTGCGAAGTCCGTCTATTGTTGTTGCATCAGCACATATAATAGGTATATCGAGTTGATTTGCAAGTCTTGTGCAAAGTGCTCTGTTTTCTTCTATTAAATGTGGATTGTGTCCGTGTTCAAGAAGGGTCTTCACAAGATAAAATCCTATTTTGCCGCCTCCAGCTACTATTACATTCATTGTATACTCCTTAGTCAATCTGTCTTGAGAGGACTAGATTGTCCCCTTCTAAAAGTTCGAAATCGTCATTAATGTCGTGGTGAACTTCGCCATCGCGCAACACAGCGAATATTCTTCCAGGTATCTCTTCACGTATATCCCCTATATTGCTCTCTTTATATTCAGATGGAAGCGGATAGTCGAAAAATCCAAAAGTGTGAAAGCCAATATGGATAGTTCGAGCGTTGCCATCTTCAAGAAGATAGTTTCGAACCGTGTCAACTGTCATGTTAGTTGGGCAGATGGTACTGAGACCGAAATGTGAGAATACATCCTCACGTGCAGGGTCGTATATTCGAGTGACTACTTTTGTGACACCAAATATCTCTTTGCCAACCTGCGATACCATTATATTAACATTATCGTCAGGGGTCATAGCGGCAAGTGCGTCACAGTTTTCAATACCTGCGCTGCGAAGCACATCCTGATCGATAGGTATACCTGTAACGGTAATTCCTGAGAAGTCATCATCGAGTTGGGAGAATGAACGCTCATCTTTATCAACGACCGAAACGTCGTGTCCTTCTTTTGATAAAACAGATGCAAGCCTGCTTCCAACCTTTCCACATCCTACTATTAATATATTCATATGAATAAACTCCTTAAAAGTGATTAATCATTATTATATACGCAGTTTTTGAAAAAATAAAGAGAAAAGTTATGAATATGGGCAAAAAAGTCGACATTTTTTTTACAGTATGTTATTAAAAGACGCATTATTATATGATAATTACTTTGTGTAATAATATAATTTAATTTTAGTAAAAAAACTTTTAAAAAAGTGTTGACATAGTGTAGGTGGTGTGATATTATGATTAAGCCGCCAAACG
>CAYJGP010000166.1:0-3309 GCA_964369435.1 uncultured Oscillospiraceae bacterium
TATTTCTTTCTCTCTTTCATTCTCGGGTCACGAGTTAGAAGTCCTGCTTTTTTAAGAACTGGACGAAGCTCGCCGTCGTTTATCTGTAGAAGTGCTCTTGCAACGCCATGTCTGATAGCGCCCGCTTGTCCTGAAACTCCACCACCTGCTACTCTACAAACGATATCGTAGTTTGCTAGAAGCTCTGTTAGAGCTAAAGGCTGGCGGACAATTAGTTTTAGTGTCTCAAGGCCGAAGTAATCGTCTATATCACGGTCATTAATTGTTATTTTGCCTGTACCTTTGTAAAGACGAACTCTTGCAACAGAGCTTTTTCTTCTGCCTGTTCCATACATATATGAATCATTATTATACATTTAACTTTTCCTCCCGCCTAAAATTCGTGGTCTGTCGGCTGTTGTGACTGATGTGTGTGCTCAGGACCTCTGTAAACACGAAGTCTTCTAAAAGCATCTCTGCCGATTACAGTTGACGGCAACATTCCGTTTATAGCAAGCTCCATAGCAAGCTGTGGCTTTTTAGCCATAAGTGTTTTGTACTGAACTGATTTAAGTCCTCCGACCCAACCTGTGTGGCGGTGGTAGTATTTGTTCTCAAGTTTGTTACCTGTGAGAACTACCTTCTCAGCATTAACAATAATTACATGATCTCCGCAATCAACATGTGGTGCAAATATAGGCTTGTGCTTACCGCGAAGTAGCACAGCAGCTTCAGCAGCTACTCGACCAAGTGGTTTGCCCTCTGCATTTATTACATACCAGTTGCGCTTAATATCCGTAGATTTCGGCATATAGGTTGACATATCTGTTTCCTCCAATATTTCTTTTGTACGCAAAAGATATTATAGTACCTTTGGACGTACAAGTCAAGAGGTTTTTTTCATTTTTTTAATTTACAACTACGATACTTTCATTTTCGCCTATTTTCACATCATTTACTCCGTTTTCCTCAAAAGCTATTTTTACGCTTTACATGTTATACTACTAATAAAATACGAGAAGGACTTAATATATGCAGAGAATTTTAGGACTTGCAAGAAAAGCTGATGAAAAATATAGTCTTATAGAAGATGGTGACAAAATAGCTGTCGGTGTTTCAGGTGGAAAGGACAGCCTTGTTTTAGCGGTTGCTTTAGCCAGACTTCGTGATATACTACCCCAGAAGTTTGAAGTTTGCGCGATAACTATTGATATGGGTTTTGAAGATACCGACTACTCACCTGTTCAAAAACTATTTGATGAATATAATATTCCGTATATAATCAAACGAACTGAAATTTACGATATTATCTTTAATATAAGAAAAGAGAAAAACCCATGTTCACTTTGCGCCCGGATGCGCAGAGGTAGTTTGCATGATGCAACAAAAGATGCAGATTGCAACAAAATAGCGCTTGGACATCATAAGGATGATGCTATCGAAACATTTTTCCTAAACCTCTTCAACGAAGGGCGCATCGGCTGTTTCTCGCCAAAAAGCTATCTATCAAGAAAAGATATAACCATGATAAGGCCACTTGTCCTCGCAGAAGAGGCGGAAGTGCGACACGCTATGAGAGAGCTTTCTATCGACCCTGTACGCTCAAACTGCCCAGTTGACGGCCATACAAACCGTGAGATGATGAAAGAATATATTAAAAACGAAGTTAAGCGAGATAAAAATTTTAAGGCAAAGATTTTTGGCGCTATCCAAAGAGCCAACTTAGATGGGTTTTAGCAAGATTTTTTGAAAATACTTTATTATAATTTTTAATGTGGAGATGTTTTGATGAAAAAGAGAATTACTGTGATAGTTGTATCTATAGCAGTTGTTTTATTTTCAGCTATTATCGTTTTTATACTATTAAATGACGATGGACTGAAATCCGGCGATATCATTATAGGTATAGGAGATAGCATAACAGCTGCCGGTAAAACTAATGATGAGTTCTCTGCGGATGAAACAAGTTATCTTGCAGACCTTGGAGATGGATACTTCAAGATTGTCGCTGAAGAGCTTTTGGAAGATATAGGGGATCTGACATTTTACAACAGTGCACGAAGTGGGATCACTGCGCGAGGATTCGTTCCTCTTGTTAATCCATATTGCCTCGACTACAATCCTAATATTATCGTTATCACTCTTGGTATTAACGATTTTCTCTTTGATACTCCAGCTGCACTTCAAGATGGTTTTTTTCATATTACCGATGCTATTTATAAAAAAGGGGTAAACACAGTCGTTGTTTTACCATTTATAATGGATCATTATCAAGACTATGGACATATGGAACATCCACCACTCCCTGAGGACCTTACGGATTACTATGATATAGTGGTCGAGCTTTCAGAGGGTTATGGGTTTACGACAATTGATATAGGCGCTATCTTCGATGAGCATATCGCAAATGGAACAGACCCTAAAGATTTATCGGAAGACGGAATTCACCCGACTGATTTGGGAGCCGAGATTTTAGCAGAGGCTGTTCTTTTGGCGATTGACAACTTTTAACGAAAAGAGGAAATTATTTTGATAAAACGAAAACTAATCTTATTAACAATTTTCGCACTAATTTTAGCTACCATTGCCGCTATTATTATGCTATCTCTTCATAACCCACTTTATCCATCCCTTAAAAGTGGCGACATTATTGTCGGTATTGGAGATAGCCTAACCGCTGGGGGGAAAACAAATGAACAGTTCAGTATTGATGAAACAGCATATTTTGATGATATGGGTAATGGATATTTTAATATAGTTGCAGATGAGTTGCAGTCAGAAGTCGGCGATTTAACATTCTATAACAGCGCTCGAAGCGGCTCTGACGCTCCAGGTTGGATAGACAGGGTTAATATCCAATGTCTCAATTGGAGTCCAGATATTGTTATCATCACCCTTGGTGCTAATGATTTTTTGTATCGCAACTCAGCTGATTACAAATCAGCCCTTAACTTTATATCTGACGCATTATATAATAGCGAAACAAAGGTAGTTATGATACTTCCCTTCGCTTATGATTATTACCTCGACTACGGATTTGCAGGCTTTGGAAGACTAAGTGATGAGATGCTCGAGTTCAAAAATATAGCTTTTGAAATAGCTACAGCTTATGACTTTGAGATCGTCGACATAGGAGCTATTTACAACGAGCATATTGAAAACGGAACAGATCCCAAAGACTTATCGGAAGACGGAATTCATCCGACTGATTTGGGAGCAGAGATTTTAGCAGAGGCTGTTCTTTTGGCGATTGCAGAACTTTAATAAAAACTGTCATCTTTTTCATTTTTTTGCATATACTGTTTCTTAGCTACTGCAAAAAATGGAGAT
>CAYJGP010000167.1:0-2318 GCA_964369435.1 uncultured Oscillospiraceae bacterium
ATTTATAACAGCAGGAATACTAATGGTTATGTTTGTCCCTATAGCGCTATTTTGGAGGACTATTGTTTTTGAGATAATTCTCGCACTAATGTCTTTTCTAATAATTGCTGAGATAATGACGGCAGTTAAACTAAATAAACCAAGACTAATTTTTTATACTTTTCTTGTTTATGGCGTTTCGACGTTATTTATTCAAAATAATATGTTACTATTGTTTTTAACATATCTATTAGCTATGCTCACGTTTATATACTGTGTTATTTTCCACTCAAAGCATAAGGCGCAGACTATTCTATTTGGCGCATTTATGACAATGGCGGTAACAATGGCACTAAAATCTTTGTTATTACTTCGAGATGTCTCGAGCGGACATTTTTTCATCCACTTTTTGCTTGCAACAGGCGGAGGATTTGTATGTGATTCGTTTGCTTTCTTTTCGGGTTCTCTCTTTGGAAAGAGAAAATTAAGCCCGATTATAAGCCCGAAAAAGACAGTAGAAGGACTTATTGGTGGAATTATCGCAACGGTAATTTTCTTCTTGCTCTTCGTCTTTATCTACAGCAAGTTATACCCAGAAGTTTCTGTAAACTATCCTCTGACAGCTGTTTTGGCAGTAATTCTATCAGTATTTGGGACCTTTGGAGATTTGTTTGCATCGGTTATTAAAAGGCAGAACAACATAAAAGACTTTTCGAATATTTTAGCAGGACACGGCGGATTTTACGATAGGTTTGATAGTATTATGTTCACAGCTCCAGCAATGTATATATTCACAGCGGTAATAGGCAAAGTTATTATAGTATAAGGAATTTATATGAAAAGTGTGGTTATATCAGGGTCAACAGGCTCTATAGGCGTTCAGGGAATTGAAGTCTGCAAGAAATGCGGATTTAAAGTTTTAGCACTATCTGCAAATAAAAACTATAAGCTCCTAGCAAAGCAGGCAAGAGCGATGGATGTTTTGAGTGTTTGCATCACCGACGAGAGCTTTTACAGCGATTTAAAGACTCTACTCGCCGATACGAATATAGAAGTTTTTGCAGGTGAGAAGGCACTTTGTGAGATGATATCAAATACAAATGCCGATGTTTTGCTCAATGCAATAGTTGGTATCTCGGGTCTTTTACCGACAGTTTCAGCTATAAAAAGCGGAAAAGATGTAGCTCTTGCAAATAAAGAAACACTTGTTGCAGGCGGTGAGTATGTTATGGCGCTTGCAAAAGAAAAAGGCGTTAAAATTCTGCCTGTAGATAGCGAACACAGCGCTATTTTTCAGTCATCGGTCGGTTGTGCTGATTTAAAAGAGATAAAGAAGTTAATAATAACTGCGAGTGGTGGTCCATTTTTTGGTAAAAGTCGCGAAGAGCTTGCGAAAGTGAGTCTTTCTGATGCGCTAAAACACCCAAACTGGGTTATGGGTCAAAAAATTACCATCGATAGTGCTACACTTATGAACAAAGGGCTTGAGTTTATCGAGGCGGTATTCTTATTTGGGGTAGATCCTCAGAATATTGAAATAGTTGTTCATAGAGAGAGCGTTATCCATTCTCTTGTTGAGTTTGTTGATAATTCGGTTATAGCGCAGCTAGGTGTGCCGAATATGGAGATACCTATTCAGTATGCACTGACATATCCAAACAGATATGAGAGCAACGCAAAACCGCTAAGTCTTGTTGACTATGGCAATTTAACATTTTTCAAACCTGATTTTGAAAGCTTTAGGGCACCAACTGCGGCGATTTCTGCAATTATCGAAGGTGGAATTAAGCCTGCTATTGTGAACGGTGCTAATGAGAAAGCTGTTGAGCTTTTTTTGAAAGGGAAAATTTCATTTTTGGATATCGAGAGGCTTATTTTAAAGTCGCTTGAACTGAAGGGCGGCAGCTATAAGGGTATCGAAGATGTTCTTGAAGCGGATAGATATGCGCGCGAATTTGTGCTACAAAATATATAGGAGGTTGATTTAAATAGATACGATAATAACAATACTTTTAACACTTTTTGTCTTTGGACTTATAATAACAATCCATGAGCTTGGACATCTAGTAGCGGCAAAGCTTTGCAATATATATGTAATAGAGTTTGCTATTGGGTTTGGTCCAAAGCTTTTCTCGGTCCAAGGCAAAGAGACTAAATACAGTGTTCGCATGGTTCCTTTTGGTGGATTTTGTGCGATGCTCGGTGAAGAAAATAAAGAAGAGGATAGTGATAATCCATTCGAAGATTACTCACATATCCCTGAAGATAGAAGATTTAATAAAAAGAAGGTCTGGCAGAGGATGATAGTTATTCTTGCGGGCTCTTTTATGAATATAGTT
>CAYJGP010000167.1:2328-3306 GCA_964369435.1 uncultured Oscillospiraceae bacterium
TTAGGTGTTATTGCAACTGCTGCTGTAATGCTGATTATGCCGTATTATGTGAGCACCACTGTTGCAGAGTTTAATGAAAATGCAACAACAAACAGCTATGGACTGCAGGTGAACGATGAGATTTTAGCCATTGATGGATATGGTGTTCTAACCTATAACGATTTGAACTACGGAATACTTCGCGATAGAGATGGAATTGTAGATATAACTGTTATTCGTGATGGCGAAAAAATGGTAATAGAAGATGTTCAGTTTACTATTACAGAGACTGAGGGAAGTCCTGTTCCAGCTGTAGATATTGACTTTAAAGTCTATGCAGTTGAAAAGACAGTTGGCGAATTCTTCGATCAAGTTTACAGAAATACCGTTTCGACGGCAAAATCTATCTGGTTCTCGCTCTATGATATGATAACAGGCAGATGGGGGATAAATCAGCTCTCAGGCCCTGTTGGAACAGCTGAGATAATCGGTGAGTCGGCAAAAATTGGTCTTGATGCGTTTTTGTATATGATAGCGCTAATTACAATAAACCTCGGTATATTTAATCTGCTCCCAGTGCCTGGGCTTGACGGTGGTAAGTTTATATTTTTAATCTACGAGGCGATTTTCAGAAAACCGGTAAATCCAAAATATGAAACAGCTGTCACGATAGTTGGTTTTGCTCTGCTTATATCGCTTATGGTTTTTGTTTTATTTAATGATATTGTAAGACTTATAACAGGTTAAAACTATGAAAAAAATCAGAGAAGTTAAAATAGGTGGTATTAAAATAGGCGGCGATAACCCTGTTGCTATTCAGTCGATGCTATCAGTTAGTAGCAGTGATATAAAGGGGAATGTTGCACAGGCGGTAGCGCTTGAAAAAGCCGGGTGCGAGATTATCCGCTTTGCACTGCCAAGCATAGATGACTGCGTTTTAATCGGCGAGATAAAAAAAGCAGTTTCGGTGCCACTCGTTGCCGATATCCATTTCGACTA
>CAYJGP010000168.1:0-1869 GCA_964369435.1 uncultured Oscillospiraceae bacterium
ACTTGTCAGATATTTTGTTCGATCCTTTGAATGGAGAAACCCGGTTGCACAAAGATATGCATAGACAGGGAAAACAAACCTTCCAACAGCTCGAATTATTAAAATGGTATCGGGGGAGAGGAGCTCACCATAACTGGCTGCTACTGCAAAATGATCACCGAACATAAATATCATAAGAATTATCTTAATTGTAAAACTGCTGATGTCACAACACCTCCTTTAAGGTAATATAATAAGCCCTTAGAAGATACAACTAAGTGCAGTCTAGGGGCTTTAAATATACTATTTATTTAACTTTTTCATAAAGCTCATTTGCAAGCTGTAGATACTTTGCTCGCTGCTCATCGCTCACATAAGGATATGGACCATACTGAGCGGCGTTGAGTCCAGCTGAGATATTGCATTTAACAACTAGCATAAGAGGATCTTCACCTATTCCAAATAGATAGCCAGCTGTTGCAGTTGAGCAGTTTCCACAACCTGTTGGATCGACAGATGAATCAGACTTAAATGAAGGTACAAAATATGCCTTGCCATCAACAATCATGTAAGCGCCTTTTGTTCCAACTCTAAAGAAACAAGGTGTTTTCATCGCTTTAATATACTCAACTGATTCCTCTTCGCTCTTTGTTCCAAACAAATCAAAGCTTTCAGGAAGATTAAGTGAGAAGATATCAACTTTATCTATCATATCAAACACTAAATCGCGAACTTCACTGTTTCGAGTGTCAGCTGTTGGAATCTCCCAGTTGATTTTTGCATTTGGAGCAGCCTTGCGGATAACTTCAATATTCTGTAAACAGTCAGATTTAACATATTCATCAATATAGATAGATAGAGTTTCTTCACTGCATTTATCTGCAACATGATGGGCTTTTAGTCTTGTCTGCTCTGAGTATTTTTGCATATAACCTTCTTCAATGATTGAATACTCGATATATCGACCACTGCCGTCGGGATCGTATTTTAGTTCATTGTAATGGGTGTTCGGTAGATCGTAGTAGATACCGTCATACGAGAGGTTGTTGTCATCGAAAAACTTGCCATAGAAGTCTTTAAAATCACTTCCTGCCTTTGTTACATATAAGATATCGCTCTCCCAAACAAGCTCTCCGCCAACTCCAAATATCGCACCGCCAATATGACCATTGGTGCTACTTCCATCGGCAAAGATAATGTCATTTACTATTGAAATTCCTGCTACAACATGTTTCATTTTATTCTCCTAATTAACATTTTTATAAAGCCTTAGTCAAAATTAAACTCGAACAAGTAGGTTTAATTGACAATTTAACTAACAGCGTTTTAATGAGTAATCAACCGATTAACTATCAAAAAAACAACATACAGTAATTATAATATTTAATACTACCTTATACAACAATTTAGCAGTAAAAATTAGTGAGAAAAATATATGTAATTTGTACAAGTTTAGTTATCTATCACATTTTGTTAATAAAAATTTTACATACAGAGGGTTGATAAGAATTTAAAAATATTACTATTTTTTCAATGCGAAAAAGAAAAGACATTACTCGTTTGAATAATGTCTTTTTCTATTAGTAAAAAAAGTGAAATTTATTTGTTTTCGTAATTTGGGGCTTTATAGAGATTTTTGTTATCTTTAATCTCGCAATCGTATACCTTGTCCCAGTCTGCGGGTTCAATGTCTTCAATAGAGACTGAAACAACATTCTCGGGTGAGCCGAGCACATCACCGAAAACGCGAACTATTTCATCTGTTAGAAGCTGTTTTTTCTCTTCGCTGTGTCCTTTGTACATCTTAACTGAAATATGTGGCATAATATCACTCCTGTTTTTTATTTTATTATTACATAAATTTCGATATAATTCAACTGGCAAAGCAAT
>CAYJGP010000168.1:1879-3204 GCA_964369435.1 uncultured Oscillospiraceae bacterium
AGCAATTATTACACAAATATAATATAGCTAAAAAATATTGCAAAAAAAAGCCGCCTTTTTAGGCGGCTTTTAAAAGTTTAATAAATCATTCAAGTTTTTAGTATAAAACTTAAGTGTTATTATTAGCTGATTATATATTTCTCTGCAAGAGCAGGATCTATAGCATCTTCGTTTGGTGTTTCATCGCCTGAAACATCTTCTTTTGGAAGAAGAGTTTTCATAGATAGAGAAACTCTCTGCTGCTCAGCATCGATAGCAGTAATCTGAACTGTTATCTCGTCGCCAACTTTTAATACATCCTCAACAGAATTAACTCTCTGATGGCTAATTTGAGAGATATGAACAAGACCGTCAACATCTTCAAATATATTTACAAACGCACCGAAGTTTGTTATAGAAACAACTTTACCTGTAACGGTATCGCCTTCATTGAAGTCTCTTTTGAAAACTTCGAATGTGTTGTCTTCAGCTTTTTTGTATCCAAGAGAAACTTTTTTGTTTTCGCGATCAAGAGATTTTATATAAACCTCAACGATATCGCCAACTTTAACAACTTCCGATGGATGTCTTATCTTTTTCCATGATAGCTCTGATATGTGGATCATACCGTCAACGCCACCAAGGTCAACAAATGCACCGTACCCTGTAAGGCTCTTAACCTCACCGCTGTATACCTTATCTTCAGAAACATCTTCCCAGAATTTGTCGCGAAGCTCGTTTCTAGCAGCGTTTAGAACAGCTTTAATAGAACCAACAAAGCTTCTTCTTCCTTTAGCGGGCTCGATAATCTTAAAGTTTACGGTAGTGCCTTTTAGAGTGTTGATATCATCGTTTTTCGAAACTGTTGCCTGTGAAGCTGGAACAAATATACGAACACCTGCACTTGTAACGATAACGCCGCCTTTGATAATTTCAGTGACGATACCCTCAAGAACAGCTTCTTCTTCGTATGCTTTAACTATTTCATCTTGCCCCGCCATTTCATCAAAACGTCTCTTCGAGAGCATAACACGCCCCTCTGAGTCGTCTACTTTGAGAACTATAAGATCTATTTCGTCCCCAGCCTTGAATAGATCTTCCGCTTTAGCGGATGGGTCTTGTGAGATTTCGCCTGAGGGAATAAACCCTGCATGCTTTGTGCCGATATCGACGTGTACTTCACCGTGCGATATAGCTGCCACAACTCCAACAACTCTCTGATTTGTCCTTACTGCTTTGAAAGATTGCTCGAGCATCTCCTCAAAACTCAAATTTTCCTCTCTTTGTGTTTCACTCATAACTTGTAAAACCTCCTTGATAATAAAATGGGGTGCAGATGCGCCTGC
>CAYJGP010000169.1:0-3199 GCA_964369435.1 uncultured Oscillospiraceae bacterium
ATTTTTACCCTTTATCTTTGCTAGATTGAGGGCTAAGTTTGCGGAATTATAAAGTTTTTCAAATGTTTTTCCACTGTCAGGATATACTGAAAAGCCGATGCTCCCAGATACATTAAAATCGACAGAATACATATCACTGTAAATATTAAGGATACTATCTGCAATCTGCTCGATTTTTGTTACATTAGAAATATTCTGAACAAAGACAATAAATTCATCTCCGCCAACCCTTGCAATTATATCTTCATCACGAAACATATCTTTTAGCTTTTTAGCGATTTCCCTTAAAACTTCGTCGCCAAAAAGATGACCGAAGTTTGTATTGATATATGCAAAATTATCGATATCAATTAAGAATAGAGCGTGAGTTTTATCCTTTTGCTGTTCAAGTTTTTCCGATATAATCTTCTTTGCGTGGGAGTAGACATAACAGTCTGTCAAAGAATCTTTTTGAGACTCTATCTCAAGTAACTTCTGGTTATGTATATCAGTAGCTTTACCGATAATAAATATAGGATTGCCATCGCTATCGAATATTGCTTTGTAAATTAGCCTGAAATACTTATAATCTTTATTTTCATTTAGAAATCTTATATCGTATGGATTGCAAATACCGTGCTTGAAGTTTTCAGTCATCTTTTTATAAACGCCAATATCATCTGTGTGGATAAAATCACTATCGATAATTTTATCTTCAGCAATCAGCATCTGACTATCAAATCCGTTATACCAAATACTCCCATAGTAACAAAAATTATTAGTTCTTAAATCCATTGTGAAGAACCATTCATCCGCTAAATATGAGATTTCACTAAGAAGAATGTTATGAGGAATTATATCTTTAAAATAAAAATCATAACTATCAGAAACGGAGCCCGAAAAGAAGTCTCGCAGATCGCGTACAAAGCCTACAAAATATTCGTTGTTTAGTCGAATAAGAGTAATCTCAGTAGGGATAGGTTTTCCGTCTAATGTTTGGTGCATCCAGTTAAATACAATCTGATTATTCTTATAAGCTTTATCAAAATTAATCCTTGCCATCTCAACTGAGCTAATTCCGTTAGGTTGCATCTCAGGTGAAAATTTATAAAAATTATCGAGATACTCATTTCCGTCGTTAATGTTAAATATATCTAAAACATAGCTATTACACATAATGTTTATCATATCCTTATTCCAAACATTAAAAGCAACAGATGTTTTATTAAGTATTGACCCCAAAACAGGAGATGACGATAACTCCTTCGAAATATCTTCTACTATCGCATCCTTTAATATTAAGTTGTCGGTTTTGTCGGTAATCATGATTCTCTCCCTTAGCACAATCTGCTAAACTAGTTCAACTAAGCCTACATTTGAATTATATCATATTACAAAGATAAAAGTAAACTTTTTTAGTGATATTCAGGGGAAGTGGCTAAATTTTATTAATTAATATGGAAAAATTAAGAATTCTGCATCTAGAAGCAAACATAAATAATCTTACCCGTTTTCAAAATCGTTAATTTTGAACTGGTATCCAAGTTTTTTTAAATTTGCTATGTCACATGGTGAGTGGCAGATACAGCTATTATAGAATTGCTATTAACTAGCTAAAACGCAATAGTTGCAGTTAAATTATTCTGATAAAGGATATACAGCTAGTGGCTGTATATCCTTTTCTTATCTGCAAAAACTATATGAAGGATTAGATTTTTGCGTTTTACAGCTTAAAATAATAGAGAGTTTCTCTTTTGATGCTATTTTGAAATAGAGGGAATAGGTAAATCGCATTACAGCTAACAATAAAAATAATTATTACTGTTATGCCTAAAAAATAGCTTATTTATGCCATAAAATAAACACACTTTTTCGGTGTTTTGTTGGCTTTTATGCCGAAAGTTTGTCTATTATAAGAATTGATATTATTATCCTGATTATATATACTAAAACCAAGGAAAGATTTAATATAACGGTTTAAAGGAGGTAATTTTATGAAAAAGATTAAAGTCGTTATAGCAGTTTTGCTCGTAGTTGCAGTTGCGGGTGGGTTTGCATTTTATCGCATGAGCAGCCCGCAGGTTTTAGATGAGATGCCAGGAGATATGAAAGTATATGCAGCAGAGGTGGATTTGGAAATGTTAATCGAAGAGAAAAATTTAAGCACAATTTATTTTGCCGGAGGATGCTTCTGGGGCGTTGAAGAGTATATGGCTCGAATTGCCGGTGTCTATGATGCAGAGTCTGGGTATGCAAACGGAAATACAGAAAAACCGACATATCAAGATGTAATTTCACAGAAAACAGGGCATGCTGAAACGGTAAAAGTGGTTTATGATAGTAAGCAGGTAAGCTTGAAAGAGCTTTTAGATAAACTGTTTTTAGTAGTTGACCCAACATCGGTAAACAAGCAGGGAAATGACATAGGTATCCAGTATCGCTCAGGTGTTTACTATACAGATGAAACGGATAGAGCAATTATTGATGAGTCGATAAAAGAACTTGAAGAGCAGTATGACAAGGAGATTGTTGTAGAAGTGCTACCGCTTGACAACTATTATCCAGCTGAGGAGTATCACCAAGATTATCTACAGAAAAATCCTTATGGCTACTGCCATATAGATCTTGATGCATCAGCAGATCAATCATCACTGATAGATGCATCCGACTATACCCTACCATCTGAGGAAGAAATACGAGAAATGCTTTCAAATCAGCAGTATGATATAACTCAAAATGGTGGTACAGAGCGCGCTTTTACCCATGAGTACGATAAGCTGTTTGATGTTGGAATATATGTTGATATAATTACAGGTGAACCACTGTTTTTATCGAGTGATAAGTATGATTCGGGTACAGGTTGGCCAAGTTTTACAAGACCTATCTCAAAAGAGGTATTGATAGAGACTGTAGAGACAACTTTCGGTGGACTCTATACTTCTATAGAGATTAAAAGTCGGGTAGGCGAGAGTCATTTAGGGCATGTTTTTGGAGATGGACCTGCAGATGAAGGTGGACTTCGATATTGCATGAACGGCGATGCACTTAGGTTTGTACCTTACAATGAGATGACAAGAGAAGGGTATGGTTACCTAAAACACCTACTTGAAAATGATAATTCAATCGAGATAATTGAAGAGTGAAAAAGCATATTTAGGATATAAATTAATAAGAGATATATAAAGTATAGTTTAGTCCGAAGTTTAATAAAAAACAAAAC
>CAYJGP010000170.1:0-3186 GCA_964369435.1 uncultured Oscillospiraceae bacterium
ATCTATGCAATGAGCATGGCATAGGTTGTGATGCTGTTTCTATAGGAGAACTGTATACTATTAGCAAATCATCTCTACCGATGGAAAAGATCTTTTTTCACGGCAACAACAAAACCCTAGACGAGATAGAATTTGCAGTTATGCATGGTGTTGGATATATTGTTGTTGACAATTTAACAGAGCTTATGCTGTTAAACTCTGTTGCACAGTCAAGAGAGAAGAAGGTTAAAATTCTGCTTCGCATAAAACCTGGTATTGATGCGCATACTCATGATTTTATAAGAACAGGACAGATAGACTCGAAGTTTGGTTTTGCCCTTGAGACAGGTGAAGCATTTGAAGCTGCAAAGCAAGCAGTTAAATATGGTAATTTAGAACTTGTTGGAGTTCATTGCCATATCGGTTCTCAAATATTTGATATAGATCCGTTTGTCCTTGCAGCAAAACGCCTTGTTGATTTTATAGGGAAGGTGCGAGATGAGCTTTCTCATACAATGAGTGTTCTAAATCTTGGCGGAGGCTTTGGTATTAAATATCTGGATGAACATGATCCAGAGGATAGCGAAAAATATATGGAGATGGTCTCTGTTGCTGTGCATGATAAGTGTAAAGCTTTATCGCTTGATGTGCCGTTTATCGTTATAGAGCCAGGTAGAGCTGTTGTTGGTGATGCGGGAATAACACTTTATAAAGTGGGCGGAATAAAAGAGATTCCAAATATAAGAACTTATCTTTCGATAGATGGAGGGATGACTGATAATCCGAGATATGCGCTATATAAGTCGGATTATAGTGCGCTTATTGCAAACAAAGCAAATATGCAAAAAGATACAGTGGTAACTATTGCTGGTAAGTGTTGCGAGAGTGGCGACCTTATTCAAGAGAATACAGCTATTCAGACCCCTGAAGTTGGTGATATTTTAGCTGTTCTTTCAACAGGTGCTTACAATTATTCAATGGCGTCTAATTACAACAGAATACCAAGAGCAGCAGTTGTTTTTGTAAATGATGGCGAGTCGAGAGTGGTTGTTAAAAGAGAGTCACTTGACGATATAATGAAAAATGATGTCCTTTAATAGAATGTAAGATATTTACTTTTAGGCTTTAATGTGTTAAAATATTGTTGTAAGTTAAAAACACCATTTTAGGAGATTAAAATGAATAGTAAACTATCTAATGATTTTGTTACAGATTTATTTAAAGCAGTTTTGTCGCTTGAAACGGTTGAAGAGTGCGATAAGTTTTTCGATGATATCTGCACCGTTCAAGAACTTCGTGCCCTCTCTCAAAGACTTTGTGTTGCAAAGATGCTAAAAGAGGGTAAAGTTTATAACGATATTGTCAAAGCGACAGGTGCGAGCACAGCTACTATAAGCCGTGTTAACAGGTGTTTGCAGTTTGGTGATGGTGGTTACGATACTGTGCTTGAAAGGCTTAAATAGATGTATAATGATGCATTTTGTAAAGTCTATGATGAGTTGACAGAGAATGTTGACTATAATAAGATAATAGATTTTATAATTGGAAAATCAAAAAACTTAACTCAAAAATGCATAGCGCTTGATTTGTGTTGCGGTACAGGCACTGTAAGTAAAATGCTGTCAGAGCATGGCTTTGAGACTGTAGCTGTCGATTCATCTTTTGAAATGCTTATGAAAGCACGAGAGAAAGATAGCGATACAGTCTATTTAAATCAGGATATTACAGAGCTTGATCTATATGGAACCATAAACCTTGCTACATGCGTTTTGGACGGGTTTAATCATCTGCGTTCTATAGATGAGTTTGAGCTCGCTATAAAGGCTGTGTCGCTCTTTACCGAAAAGGACGGACTGCTTATTTTCGATTTAAACAGCAGATATAAACACAGTGATGTTATGGGTGATAATGTCTTTGTTTTTCCAACAGATGATATCTATACAATATGGCAAAACGAATATGATGAGGAGAGCGGATCGGTTGATATTTATCTGGATTTTTTCATAAAGTTCGGAGAGATATATTATAAAGAAGAACTTGCTTTTACAGAGATATTTATAGAGCAGGGAATTGTGGAAGAAATTTTAGAGAAATATGGTTACGAGATTTTATCGGTAACCGATGATTATAGCGAATGTGAAGTCTCAAGCAAGACAGAGAGGCTTACTTTTGTGGCGAGGAAGTTGTATGGGCAAAATAATAAGATGCATATCAAGTGATGGAGCAGTTTCTCTTATCATTTCTGATAGTCGGGATATTGTGCAAAAAGCGCATGAAATTCATAATACTACACCTGTAATTTCGGCAGCTCTTGGAAGACTACTTACAGGAGCAGCTCTTATGGGAGTATCGCTAAAAGGCGAGAAAGATAGTATAACACTTAGGCTCAATGGAAACGGCCCTGCAGGCACCATTTTGGCTGTTTCAGATAGCTATGGGTCGGTTAAGGGTTATGCGATAAACTGTGATGTGGAACTTCCACTAAACGAAATAGGTAAACTAGATGTGCGTGGCGCTATCGGCACAGATGGTTTTTTAACAGTAATTAAAGATATAGGTTTAAAAGAGCCGTATGTCGGGCAAACTCCGATAGTTAGCGGTGAAATAGCAGAGGATTTAACCCACTATTTTGCTACAAGCGAGCAAACTGGTTCTGTTACAGCACTTGGAGTGCTTGTTGATACCGATCATTCTATAAAGGCGGCGGGTGGATTTGTTATTTCGCTGCTTCCAGGTGCTTATGAGGATACCATAAAAGCAGTTGAAGAGGATTTAAAGAAACTTCTACCGATAACCACTATGCTTAGTTCCGAGAGAGATTTGTACACTATTGCTAAAAAAATCCTCCCAAGTTTTACACTTGAAATTTTAGATTCCTTTGAAAATTTTTATGAATGTAATTGCAGTAAGAAAAGAATATTAAAAGCTTTTGGAAAAATTTCAAAAGAAGAAATTTTAGCGATAGCAGATGAGGATAAAGGAGCAGAAGTTGTCTGTCATTTCTGTGATAAAAAGTATAATTTTAGCGAAGATGAGTTGAGAAATATTGGTAAAAACTGATAAATGAAAAGTATTTTAAAAAAAATCTATAAAAGCTATTGACAATTCGGAAAATCTGTTGTATTATAGTTTTCGTCGCTAAACGAAGCGACACTGTGGGAGCATAGCTCAGCTGGGAGAGCATCTGCCTTACAAGCAGAGGGTCAC
>CAYJGP010000171.1:0-3167 GCA_964369435.1 uncultured Oscillospiraceae bacterium
AGTATCTACTTTTCGTCTCTGTTAAATTATCGCCCATGCTTATCTTTTTAAACTTGTTTAATAGATAATGTCTGCAGTTGTTTTTATCGTTGTGTCCGGTCGCTAAATCATATACAAAATCCTGACAGTTTCCATAACCACAACAAAAACAGTTGATATTTCTATCAGCAGCTGATATCTTTCCAAGTGAAATATAAGCGGCTTCAAGGTCTATGCTATCATCTCGTTTATACCTGCTACTTCTATCTACATAAACTCGTTCAAAATCATCTATATTGAGTGTCTCATCAAAATGGTTCATCAACTTATCAGAGTGATTTTTCAACACCTTCGATTTTGCAAGATTAAATTTATAATCAATCTCGTTAATACGAGCAGCTTTTGATGTTCCCGTTCCTAGATTGCATCCGTTTTTACAGTTTAGCGCATCAACAATTACAGGTACTGGATTTCCTTGCTCAACATCTTCGCGATATGCTTTTAAATACTCGCTGATATCTTTAATTCCTTCAATCTGCTTTCTCCAAATATCTTTACCATAGTGATATCTTATATTCTCATAAAGTCCGCCTGGTCGCGGAAATGTAAAACCTATAGAACCTTTTATATTATCAAAATCAACAGGGGGATAACTATCGGTGTCTATACTATTTTTGGTTAGATAATCTTTGAATTTTGTAAATGTTACATTATATTCAAGAATTCCCTTTGTCTCATCGATAATACACTCTCGCTTTTTGCCGATACATGGTGACAAAAACATTATTTTATCGTTAACTCCTAGATATTTCTGAAGGTAAACTGCAGTTGAAATAACAGGACTGTGCACAGGTGATAGATGTTTTATGAGGGTAGGCTCGTTTTTCTCAATATAACTCACAACAACAGGACATGGTTGTGAAATTATATTTTTAATCTTTCCTTCTTTTAAAAGTTTAACATGTGCCCAAGTACAGATATCTGCACCGAGAGATACATCGTATATTTTATTAACGCCGATTGACTTTAAGTACCCATAAATATTATTGACATTGCTAAAATTATTTATAAGTGATGGCGCAACAACAACCGAGATTTTTTCACCGTTCTCGATATCTTTAAAAAACCGTTCGGTATCATCTTCAAAATCTCGTGCATTATGATCACAAATATCAATACATTCCCCACACGAAACACAATACCCTGGTTTTATAAATACTTTTCCTTCATCCGACTCAAAAAACGATTCGTTGGCATTTGTCGGGCAGACAAATACACACTTATTACATCCCAGGCAGTTTTGTTGTTTAGTTTGGATAAAGCTCGTATTATCCATAATCCCACCTTAAAAATATTTTGACATAAAAACCAATTAACTTAATAATACAAAATATATTATTAAGTTAATCAATTAATTTTTGATATCAATGCATAACTTATACTTCTATTAGTTCTTTACAGCATTGTTTATTAAACGAAGCTCTTCGGTTATTTCATTTGCTATTGATGTGCTCTCCTCAGCAGTCATTGAAGTTCTTGATATATCCGCAGTTATCGACTGTATTTGTTTTAGAATATTGTTTATGTTAACAACTTGAGTGTCCATAAGTTCGTTAATTGTACTTGCATTATCAGCGGCAGTTTTTGAAAATTCCATAACCTCTGCCATATTGACAACTGCTTCATTAACAAGACGAACTCCAACCTTAACATTTTTAATCGACTCATCAACAAGTTTCCCACTATCACTTGCAGCTTTTGATGAGTTGCTCGCTAATGTGCGCACCTCTTCAGCTACTATAGCAAATCCTTTACCAGCAGAGCCTGCGCGTGCAGCCTCAACTGATGCATTTAATGCTAAAATATTCGTCTGGAAAGCTATATCTTCGATACCTTTGATTATTCCATTAATCTTTGCTGAAGAATTTTGAATTTCAGAAATAGCTGCAACAATTTCATTCATCTTTTCATTGTTGTCTTCAAGCTTTTTAACACTCACAATAGCAGTATTTCTTGAATCAACTGCTTTCTTTTGTGCTTCTAGCAATTCACCTTCTATAGCATGGCTCTCACGAAGAAGTTCTTCAATTATCTGCTCTTGACTGCTTGAACTCTCTTTTAATGAATTTGCAATTTCAAGCATTCTATGAGAAGTTCCCTCTAAATTTACACTGCGAGCTCCAACCTCACTAAAAATCTCGCTCTGTTTTTTAGCACTCTTTTTATTTTCACGAAGGTTGCTTTCAACTTGTAGTATAAGCTCTGCACTATGTTCTTTTTCAGCATTTGCATTCGCAATAAACTGAGTACCCCATTTCACAAGAAAATATACAAACAAAACACAGAAATTAAATCCTAAAAGTCCTCGTACTATTGAATCAGTACCGGCAGCTCCATAAAAAATACCGCCTCCGATGAATACAGCAACTAACAAAACAACTGATGATATCGCCCACTGGGTAATTAAAAGTTTTGGTTTATAATAAAGTCCACTAAAGGCAAGTGATGATGAAATTAGCGCAAGTGATGATGTTAAGTTGAAACTCAAAAAACCAAAAAGTACTATCAACGTCAACTGAACATACGTAATAATAGTTATACATAAATCAAATTTTTCAATTTTTTTAAGTTTCTGAGTTACGATAACTAGCAAAGCAGTCGCTATGATTATTGCCATTCCTACCATAACGTCTCCTGTAAACAAATAAAGCAACCCATATATTCCCCCACCGACCATTAAAATCAGCTGGTTTATTGAAATTAATTTATCAACTCTAATTACAGTACTCTGATTTTCCATCTAAATCCTCCTTTAGTTACAACAATAACTTATATTAATATTCTATTGTAATTTTGAGCAAAAGTCAATGATTAGCATAAATTATTACCGCAATATGCAAGTTTCAGAAAAAACAGCTCTTTACTTGCTAAAATCGCCATTTTCACCCATTAAATCCAACAAATTTATAGGTCAATATAATCATTTTTGCAAACAGATATATTAAAAGATTTAATATATCTATTTGCCAATTATTATTTCTTTTGCGATAGATTCCGTATAATTTGTAACACAAAAAAATGAACTCGTATAAACTAAATCGTTTTTCAACTCACAAGCACTTCTAATTGATTCAATTCGCAATATTAATCTCGTCTCGACACAACCAAAAAAACTCTCAAAAACAAAG
>CAYJGP010000172.1:0-3136 GCA_964369435.1 uncultured Oscillospiraceae bacterium
TCAAAGAGAATGAAGTTCAGGTTATGGTTGAGTATACAAGCTCTATGTATGCAGGTGTTCTTGGAAAAACAGAGCTTATACGAGATGCAGAGGAGATAGAGCGGATAGTGAGTTCGGAATATTCAGAATTTCACGATTTAACCGTATTGCCAGATTTTGGGTTTAATAATACCTATGCGCTAGCGGTGCGAGCGGATACAGCAGAGCAGTATAACCTTGAGACTATTTCAGATCTTGCAGCGGTTTCAGGAGAGCTTAAACTCGGCTCACCAAATGAGTTCACAAACAGAAACGATGGACTTGTAGGCCTTAATGAAGCTTATGGTTGGGAGTTTGAAGAGGTTGTTATAACCGAGGGCGGACTTCGCTATCAAGCTATTGATAACAAAGATGTTGATGCGATAATAGCTTATACAACCGACTCGCTTGTTCATGAATATGAACTTGTGTTGCTTGAAGATGATCTAAACTTTTTCCTACCATACCACGCTGTGCCAATAGTACGCGATGATGTGCTAGCGGCATATCCAGAAATAGGTGAAGTACTCTCGGTTCTTGATGGTAAGCTAACTGAAGCGATTATGGCAGAGCTTAACTATAAAGTCGATGTTCTAGAGCAAGATCCACTTAGAGTTTCTGAAGAGTTTCTAGTGGAAAATGGTTATATAACAATAGATGAATAGTATATATTAAGGCGGGTATAAAACACATTTTGGCAAGGCGTTTTAAATGCTTATATGGTTTGTACTAGATTATTAAAAACAGTGTGCGACAAATTTAGCTGCACACTGTTTTTTTGAATATAACATATTTTGCAGATAAATACTAAATAATATTGTTTTTTGTTCTCGATTGTTATATAATTAACTAAAAGGAAATTTAAGGAGGATAAATATGCTTGTTTCAACAAAAGAGATGCTAACTAAAGCAAGAGCTGGCGGATATGCAGTTGGTCAGTTTAATATCAACAATCTAGAGTGGACTATGGCTGTTTTACAAACTGCACAGGAGCAGAATTCACCTGTAATACTAGGTGTATCAGAAGGTGCTGGTAAATATATGGGCGGCTACGATACAATAGTTGGTATGGTGAATGGACTTATAAAGGGACTTAATATAACAGTTCCTGTAGCTCTTCATCTTGACCACGGAAGCTATGAGCATGCTATTAAATGTATGGATGCTGGCTTCTCATCGGTTATGTTCGATGGTTCGCACTATTCAATAGATGAAAATATCGAAAAAACTAAAGATATTATTGCAAGAGCTAGTAAGATAAATGTTTCAGTTGAGGCTGAAGTTGGTTCAATTGGTGGCGAGGAAGATGGCGTTGTCGGTGCTGGTGAAGTTGCAGATCCTGCTGAGTGCAAGATGATTGCAGACCTTGGTGTAACAATGCTTGCAGCAGGCATAGGTAATATCCATGGTAAATACCCTGATAACTGGCAGGGACTAAATTTTGATGTTCTAGCTAAAATTCAAGATGCAACAGGCGCTATGCCACTTGTTCTACATGGTGGAACAGGTATTCCAGATGCGATGGTTAAAGAGGCTATCTCACTTGGCGTTTCAAAAATAAACGTTAATACCGAGTGCCAGCTTGTATTTGCGGCTGCAGTTCGCAAATATATCGAAGCAGGCAAAGACCTTGAGGGCAAAGGATTCGACCCAAGAAAAATCTTAGCTCCAGGTGTTACTGCTATAAAAGAGTGTGTTAAAGAGAAAATGGAGCTATTTGGCTCTGTTGGCAAAGCATAATTTAATTAGTTAAATAAAAATAAAACTCCCTGAAGTCAGGGAGTTTTATTTTTGTTTTCAATTTCTGCTAAAAAATCATTATGAAGATTAATCCAATCGGCCAGCAGATACCGCGCGATTTCTATATCTTTACCGAAATATAAAATATCTTGAATATTTTTTATTACCGCTACTGCCTCAAAGTATTTTGATTTATAATCTGGCAGAGCAGTTGTTGGTTTAATAATTTTCATAGTATCACCATACGATTAAATACTTATTTTAAAGTGATTATAACATTTGTTAGCAATAAATGCAACATAAAATGAGTATTTACTCACTGTGCATTGTCTACATTTATCTGTAAATAATATATCATGTTGATAGGTGGTGTTTGCTATGAAAAAAGATCATTATAAAACTTATGTTCAAATAGGGTTAAATATTTTACACTATCGCAAAGAGCGTGGTTTAACGCAAGAGCAACTTGCAGAGATTACAGGGTATAGCAGAAACCAAATTCAACGTGTGGAAACTGCTTATTCTGCACCGACTGTTGCAATACTTTTAGACATTGCAGATGCTTTCGACATACCTATTATAAAACTATTGACATTTAAAGATTAAAAAACGATGTGAAAAATCACATCGTTTTTGTTTTGTATAGATTATTGTACCAAAGTTTGAATAGAATATTTTTTGCTTTGGTTATAGTTGTGTTATCCTATCTGACTTGCCAAGAGACAAAACTTTATCTGGATTATCAATCATAAAATCTTCCGGCGCCGCTTATATTAAGGCTGCCCTCGATATTATCAAAACTTCCAGTAAACTCTGCATCTCCACTTTTTAAATATAGAGTATAGTTATGTGAGTAGCAGCTGCCGCTTATTTTGCCAAGGTCTGCTGTGTACATCTCAAAAGTACCATCTTGCGAGATATCAATATAACCATCGCCCATATCTGATGCTTCCACTCGTCTGCCGACAAACTTGCTGTCAAGCATTGTTGTATCAATATCTTCGATATTATCTTCTTCAAAAACAACAGTACCTCTAATGAGGTTTGTGAGTCTTCCATTAAATCTTATCTCATCGCTTTCAGCGAAATATGAAATACTTCCTTGGTTTCCGTTATCAGCGGTATAGCTTATCTCGTTGCCATCAAAATACAGATTGCCATTATAGCTACCACCTTGATAATAACAGGTGAATGTCATATCCGAATAGAAGGTATAATATTCGCTGTCATCGGGGTATTTAAAGCTTCCAAAGATGCTTGCAATGTCAAAGCTATCCTCTGCGCCGTCAAAGTCGTTGATATTGAAAAATTCCTTTGTGAAAAGACCGTTATAACTTGAAATCTCAAGGGCTTGCTTATCTTCTGAAATATATCCGGT
>CAYJGP010000173.1:0-3132 GCA_964369435.1 uncultured Oscillospiraceae bacterium
AGATAGATATGACCTACACAAGGCATCATCCAAAACAAAGTCTTTTTGAGATGATGTCTTTAGTGCAGACAAAGGTTAAATTTAAAGCACCACCTACTAAAGAAGAATTCTCAGGACTTGTTGAGCGCAGAGTGGTTTCGGTTTCAGGGAAGATATCATCGCTTATTAACTATTTAAAAAAGCGAGGGAAAGAAACTTTTAAAAAGCTGTTTTCAAAATGCACAGATAAACCAGAACTCGTAGCGACCTTTTTAGCGGTTCTTGAACTTGTTAAAAACGGACGAGCTACTGTTGATGATAATCAGCAGGTAACATATATGGTAAAGGATAATCAAAATGGAAATTAATACGCTCAAAGCCAATCTAGAGGCTTTGCTTTTTGCATGTGGTGAGCCTGTTGAGATTGAAAGGCTTGCAAAGGTTATGGAGATTGATAAAGCAACTCTTATAAAAGTTGCAAATAGTCTTGCTAATGATTTAAAAGATGATAATAGGGGAATAATTCTATCAGAGCTCGATGGCAGATATGAGCTTTCAACGAAAGAGCAATATCAGGCGGGTATTCGTGAGCTACTTATGATTAAAAGAGATGCTCCATTATCGCAAGCGGCATTTGAAGTGCTTGCTATAATCGCATACAATCAGCCGGTGACAAGAGGGTTTATTTCAGGGGTTCGTGGTGTTGATAGTGATGGTAGTGTTGCGAATTTAGTTGAAAAAGGGCTTATTGAAGAAGCTGGAAGACTTGAGCTTCCAGGGCGCCCAATAGCTTATAAAACAACAGACCAATTCCTTCGTTGTTTTAATATTTCACAGCTCTCGGAATTGCCTCCACTACCAAAAGCAAACGATAATGAAAATGCTTTTGAACAGATTGAGATGTCCGATGAGGGGATAATAAAGGAATAGAAGATATGGAAATTTTAATTGGAATTTTGCTTTTGATTATAGCTTTGCTTTTAATTAAGGTTTCTGTTATAATTAAAGTGAATAATGATAATACAGCTGTATATCTGTCTGTTTTATTTTTGCGCTTCAAGCTCTATCCACAAAAAGAGAAAAAGGTAAACGAGAAAAAGAGCAAAATAAACAAAGCTAGAGAGCAAAGCGAGAGTACCGAAGAAAAGAAAAAGAAAAAAACATCTTTTTCTGATATTCGAAAACTTTTAAAGGTTTTAACAGATGCTATAAAGAAGATAGTTCCAGCTTTTTTTGCAGCAATAAGGCTTGATAGATGTATAATAAAAGCGACGATAGTTGGCAGTGATGCTGCGGATACTGCAATTAAATTTGGACAGTTAAACGCTGCTGTTTCATCGCTATATGCACTGCTTTTGAATTTTAACGGTGCAAAGAATATAAATATTTCACTAAACTGCGACTTCCATATGCCAAAAAGCAGTTATTATACCGATATAAAAATATCAATAAGAGTGTTCAGGGCGGTTCTAGTTGCTATAAAGGCGGGGATTGCGCTGTTGCCGATGTTAAATAAAAAGGAGAATGTTTATGACTGATCATCCTATACAGGGAATGCTTGAAACTGCAATGCAGAAAATTAAGGATATGATGGATGTAAATACCGTTATTGGAACACCTATGGAAGTCGGTGACGGTGTTGTTATTATACCTATATCAAAAATTTCTCTAGGCTTTGCTTCTGGAGGGAGTAATTTCCCATCAAAACAGCCAAAGGATATGTTTGGCGGCGGCAGTGGCGGCGGTGTTTCGGTAGTCCCTGTAGGTTTTTTAGTGGTGAGAAATGGCGATGTTAAACTTCTTCAACTCTATGATAATGCATCAACTGCCGATAAGATAGTCGGGGCTGCTCCGGATTTTATCGATAAAATTGCATCAGTATTCAAAAAGGATAAAAACAACAGTAAAGAATCAGAATAGTATTTTTAAAACCATCTGCATATAGATTTATAGGTAGGTGGTTTTTATATGTTTAAAAAAATATTTTTAGTAGTTTCTCTTTCATTGATTTTGACATGTGATGTATTTGCATCAGCAGATGGCTTAATTCTCTATGAAAAGAGTAGGGGACTTATATTGCATGAAAGTGATATGCACGAGCAACTTCCAATAGCGAGCATAACAAAGATAATGACAGCTATACTAACTATAGAGAGTGGGGATCTTGATAGTGAGTTTGTTGTTAGTGGTGAAGCTGTAGGGATTGAGGGGAGTAGCATAGGGCTTCGCGCGGGTGATGTTGTAACAAAAGAGATTTTAATATACGGCATGATGCTAGAGAGTGGAAATGATGCTGCAAATGCGGCAGCGATTGCAGTTTCTGGAAGTGTGTCCGATTTTGTCGCACTTATGAATGAAAAAGCGCAAGAAATAGGTATGGAGAATACCTCATTTGAAACGCCGTCAGGCCTTGATGGCGAGATGCATTATAGCACAGCATACGATATGGCTCTACTTTGCGCTTACGCACTTGATAATGAGCTTTTCTCAAATGTAGTTTCGACTAAAAGTTATAAAGCTGAGTTTACAACTCCACAGCGAACGGTAACATTCTATAACTCAAATCGTTTGCTTCAAAGCTTTGAAGGGACGATAGGAGTTAAAACAGGTTTTACTAAAAAGGCTGGTAGAACGCTTGTTTCAGCCGTTGTGCAAGATGGTATAACCCTTATCTGTGTAACGCTTAACTGCGGTGACGATTGGGATATCCATAAAAGTCTTTACAACAAGTATTTTGATACTCTCTCAAATGTTAGTTTTGACACTGATGGCGAGCTGAGTTTGCCTGTTATATCAGGAGATATTAAAGAAGTAACACTTGAACTTGCGGAGAGTTTAACAGCGGTTATGCAAAATAATAGCTATGAGGAAATTGAAATTGAATATCATCTTCCGCGGTTTTTATACGCTCCAATTGAAAAAGGTGAAAATGTAGGCTATGCAAACATCATAATTAATGGTAAAATTATAGATAGTGTCGAAATAGTTTCGACAGTTGATATTTTAATAGATGAGGACAGTGAAAATGGCACGAGAAAATCTGATGAGGATACAAAAAATTCTGGCGGTCTGTGGGGTTGGCTCACGCAGATATTGCGATAAACTAGTAGAAGAGGGTAGAGTTACCGCAAATGGGCGTCCTGTTGTGACAGG
>CAYJGP010000174.1:0-3129 GCA_964369435.1 uncultured Oscillospiraceae bacterium
CATCCCTTTTTCTGTAAAATAAAAAACCCTCTCGGGTTTTTTATTTGGCTGGGCTGGATGGATTCGAACCATCGGAATGACGGAGTCAAAGTCCGTTGCCTTACCGCTTGGCGACAGCCCATTATTTAATTATTAAAGTATCTGCTTTTTAATTTGTAGGTTTAATGGATTTTATCCATCGCAGTGAAAAACTTAATTTCCGTCACTTACCGCGCAAAAATCAATCCCACAACTTGCTAATTTTATAAAAAACAGCCGCCTTTTTATGAGCGGCCGCCGATTTTAAATGGGGTGGATAATGAGATTCGAACTCACGGCCTCCAGAGCCACAATCTGGCGCTCTAACCAACTGAGCTATACCCACCATTGGCGCGCTTGAAGGGACTCGAACCCCTGACCCACTGCTTAGAAGGCAGTTGCTCTATCCACCTGAGCTACAAGCGCATGCTTATTTTGCATTTGCAAAAAAATGGAGCGGGTGATGGGAATCGAACCCACGTGTTCAGCTTGGAAGGCTGACATTCTACCATTGAACTACACCCGCACGTTTTTTGTGACGATAATTATATTACCATAGTTACCGCCACAAGTCAAGCGTTTTTAAGAAATATCTACTATAATTTTGTCATCTTCTGCCGATACCGCTACTTTACTTATCATAATACCATCATTTTCGACAATAGCTCTTGCAATTTTATCTTCAACTTCTCGTCTTATAACAGCACGAAGCTCTCTTGCCGCTGAAGCTTTACTCTCAATTCCACCAACAATAGCCTTTGCCGCAACATCATCGAAAGTATACTTAATACCTTTTTCAAGTAGACTTTCAGTATACTCATCAAGCATAAGTTTCGCAATCTCACAAAGATTATCAAATGTAAGCGGATTAAAGACAACAACCTCGTCTACTCTGCCAAGAAACTCAGGACGCAAAAATTCACGAAGCGCCTTTGTAACTTTTTCGCGCGAAATATCCTCAGTCGATTTTGCAAATCCAAAACCAGACTCGCGTTTATCACTACCAGCGTTCGATGTCATAATAACAACACAGTTCTCGAAATTTACCTTTCTGCCTTTGTTATCGGTAACTCTACCCTCATCGAGAATCGCAAGCAGAATATTTAAAACATCTGGATGCGCTTTCTCAATTTCATCAAAAAGTATAACGCTATATGGTCTTCTGCGTATCTTCTCTGTTAACTGTCCCGCTTCATCGTATCCGATATAACCAGGAGGGCTACCTATAATTTTCGAAACTGAATGTCTCTCCATATATTCGCTCATATCAAGGCGTATAAGCGGCTCAACGCCATCGAAAAGCTCAGCTGCAAGCACTTTTGCAAGCTCTGTCTTACCAACACCTGTAGGGCCTACAAATATAAACGAAGCAGGTCTTCTCCTAGGTGTTACACCAGCAGAAGTCCTCATAATTGCATTAGTAACAAGGTCAACAGCCGTTTCTTGACCGATAACCTTCTCATTTATCTTCTCTGCGAGTCCTCGCACCTTAGTGTAGCTGCTCATCTCAACTTTACTTGCAGGTATACCTGTCCAAAGCTCAACAACTCTTGCAAGATCTTGCTTTGTTACCTGAATTGTAGAAACTTTTTCTTCAAGTTCCACTATATCCTGCTCGACCTTTAGAATATTTGATTTGAGTGTAGCTAGTTTTTCAAAATCAACTTCTTCAACCATAGCTTCTTCCTCTTCGAGTTGATCTTTGAGCTTTTCAAGGATAACTCTATTTAGATATAGCTCCGCTAGATCTTCGTGAGAAAGGTTAGAATAAGAAGCCGCCTCATCTATTAAATCTATAGCTTTATCTGGGAGATATCTATCGGTTATATAACGCTCAGATAAAACAACCGCCGACATAACAATCTCATCTGAAATCTTAACATCGTGGTATTCCTCGTAATATTTTTTAATACCTTTGAGTATCTCATTTGCATCTTCAATAGTCGGCTCATTTACCATAACCGGCTGGAAACGTCTCTCAAGAGCCGCATCTTTCTCAATATGCTTTCTATACTCGTTAAAGGTTGTAGCACCAATAACTTGAACTTCGCCTCGTGAAAGAGCTGGTTTTAGGATGTTTGCAGCGTTCATCGACCCCTCAGCATCGCCTGTGCCGACGAGATTATGAACCTCATCTATAAACAAGATAACATTCCCTCTATCCTTTATCTCCTCGACAAGTCCTTTAACTCTGCTCTCAAACTGACCACGAAACTGTGTTCCAGCAACGAGCGCTGTTAAATCTAGCATATAAAGCTCTTTCCTTGCGAGTTTTGAAGGCACGTTGTTCTCGGCTATCCTCTGTGCAATTCCCTCTGCAACAGCGGTTTTACCAACACCTGGTTCACCTATAAGGCAAGGGTTGTTTTTAGTTCTTCTGTTTAATATCTGCAAAACTCTAAAAATTTCTTCATCGCGTCCGAAAATAGAGTCTGTCTTTCCCTCTCTGCAACGCTGTGTTAAGTTTGTGCAGTAGTTTTCAAGAAAACTCTTTTTATTTTTAGCTTCACTATCGGCTTTTTTCTTTTTTTGCTCTTTATCGTTTTGTTTTTTCTGCTCAGATTCGTTTTTCGGAACAGGGGTTATAACACCGTTTTCATCTTTTTTCCCAAAAAGCTTGTCCAAAAACGGATACGTTTTGGCGCCGCCTGGGATAAAATCCTCATCGCCTTCTTCCATCTGATCATACATCTCAATAATCTGCTGGTTCATCGTTTCCATTTCTTCTTCTGTAATACCTAGATTATTTAGTATATCATTAACAGGTCCAATACCAAGCTCTTTAGCGCATGGGATACAGTACCCTTCATTTATCTTGTCGTTACCTTCTATTTTTGAAATAAAAATAACAGCAGGTCGTTTATTGCATTTGGTGCAGAGCATACTCATAAATTAATTAACCTTTCTTATATTCTGACATGAAAATTTTAAAGTAGCACATGAGTGCATTTAACAGCACAATTATAGATACCGTGCTTAGTATTATAACTATTTGCTTTGGCATATTTGGAACCATAATCAAAATAGCAAGAACAAGGTACATAACAGCTGTCGCTAGTTTGCCTGCAAACTGTGCCGCTGAAAGTTTAACATTTTTCTTTACAAAAATCA
>CAYJGP010000175.1:0-661 GCA_964369435.1 uncultured Oscillospiraceae bacterium
AAATAGTTGGTTTGAAAATCATACTCATTATCCTTAAAAATATATAATATAACTTTACACTATTTGACAATCTTAGTCAATAGAGTTGAATGCTTATTAATTAATTTTTCATATAAAAATATCCCATACATTCTTGCTATACCTTGTAGATTTCAAGGACTTGCATCCGATAGTAGTTTATTAGATTCAGCAAAGTAATAAACTACACTTTTATACTCGTTCAATTATACAAAACAACTTTTTATTCGACATTCTAAAAAGTAGATCTAACATAAAAAACGCAGCAGTATATTTCTGCTGCGTTTTTATACATTTACTTAAAATTTTGCTGTTATACAGCATAAATCCGATTTAAAATTTCAATAAAATCATCAAGGCTTATCACTTAAATAATTTTACAACTATCTCTTTCTAAACATAACTCTCTCGCCAGTTGGATCTTTGAATATCGACTTCTTAAAGCCTAAATCTTCATAAAGCTTAATTGCTAAAAAATTATTTTCATGCACTGATAGATGTATTTTTTTACAACTGTATTCATCATACATCCTATCAAGAATCAATTTCATCGACTTCTTTCCATATCCTTTTCCTTGATAATTTTTATCAATCATAAACCTATCAAGCCAAACCCTATATGAAAACAATAGCTGCTTTTTAC
>CAYJGP010000175.1:671-3117 GCA_964369435.1 uncultured Oscillospiraceae bacterium
AATTAATTTATCACTTTCATAAATTCCGTAAAAATACCACTTCATATTGTATGCATCAGTTTTGGCATCATTAAGACAATGCAAAGATGTTTCTATAAAATTACTTTGCTTATCTCGAACCGTTAAATCGGTTATTATTTCCCAGTTTTCTCTAGGTATTGTTTTTATAGACAACTCACTCATTTTATAAATCCTATCTTTATTACTTATTCGGCGAAAATATTTTCATCGGTATCGATTTCATAAGTTTTTTTGCTTTAATAGTATCAAAATCTGTGTCGGTGGATAAAATATCAACGAACGGAGTTTTATATCCTGCTTTTATCCCTGTATTCACGAACCCATTTCGCTTATAAAAAGCAAGTCGTTTAACTCTTTGCTCATAATTTGCGGCTTTTTTATCGTCCATTGTTTCAATAAAAAGTGTTACCGATTTATCTGGATATTTATTAAATAAAAGCTGCAATAACTTTGAACCATACCCTTTTGAATGTATCTTGTCATTTACTGCAATGTAAAATACAAATAACGTATCTTTAAAATCAATTGTAAATGTAATTCCTACAAATAAATCATTGTCATAATACACTTTAAAATCATAGTTTTTCTTGATTGTCATAAGCTTTATAATCCACATCGGCAAAAGCTCTTCTTTTGGAAAAACTCTTTTCATAAACTGAACTACTTCTTCATAGTTTACCAGTTTTTTTGATAATTTTTTCTCTATTAAATTCATTTGTTATCCTTCCTTTTTTAGTAGCGATAGGCTGCCTTGTTCTTCTTGTAAAAATAGTAAGACACAATAATCGCTAGAAATTCTGCAACAGGTACCGCCAACCAAACCCCATTAATATTAAATATATGTGGCAAAATGAAAAGTGATATAACAATAAATACTAAACTTCTTAAAACTGAAATTATTGCAGACACCTTTCCATTCGATAGTGATGTAAACATTGCCGAGAAGAAGATGTTAAATCCCATAAACAAATACGCCGGAAGGAATAGTAGAAGTCCTTCTCTTGCCATCTCAAATGTAGAGCTATCTCTTGAAATAAAAATACCAACCGCTTGATTTGAGAATAGAAGAGTTATTGCAATTACAATCGCTGAAGCTACTGAGATAATCTTAAAACTTTGCCGTACAACTTTGCTCAACCCTTCATAATTTTCTTCTCCATACTTAAAAGCGATTATCGGCGCCGCTCCTAAAGTATAGCCTGTATAAATTGCTGATTGAAACATCTGTATATATAAAATTACACTAATCGCTGCAACTCCACTATCTCCAACCATTATCATTAGAATATAATTAAATAGAAGAGTGGTAATCGATGTTGCAAGTGATCCTACAAGCTCAGATGACCCATTAAACATGCTTTGACCAAGAGTTTTTATATTAAACTTTGGTAGAACAAAATGAAGGACACATTTTCTATTAAACATAAAGAAGAAAAACCCTATTACTCCCGGAAGAGCATTCCCTATACCGGTCGCAATGCCAGCTCCTGTAATACCCATATTTAGCATATCAGGTGAGATGAAAATATAGTCGAGGATAATATTTGTTATACCACCAGCGAGGCTAAGAATTAATCCAAATAAAGGATGCCCAGCTGTTATCATGAATGACTGGATAAATACCATAAAAAACACAGGTACTAAAAAACCCGCTAAGCTTAGCATATAGTCTTTTGCTAGAGGGTATAAACTTTCGCTCACATTTAATAATCTTAAAATATTATCAGGAAAAATTAAAACTACTGCCGTAAGAGCAGCACCTAGAACTCCTCCAATAATATATATAACTGTTAAAAATTCTCGCGCTTCCTTTTGCTTCTCTTCTCCGAGCAACTTCGCTATTACAGCATTACCGCCTGTCGCAAACATAAGACCAACCGCCAATACTATTCCAAGCAACGGCATTACTAAATTAACAGCAGCAAGCGCCCCCTCACCAACAAACTCAGATACAAAAACGCCATCTATAATCGAGTATGTCGACATAAAAACCATCATTATCATACTTGGCAGTGTATATTTTAAAACTGCTCTCATGTTAAAGTTTTTTGCTAGTGGACTATTCAATTTCATTCTCCTCAATAATATTCTCTGATAATAAATCTGAAAGGTATTCAATCATATCACATAATATTTTTACTTTTTCCTCACCAAATTTCGCGAGCATTTCAGCTTCTATCTCTTCTTCATAGTTTTCAGTTGTCTCATAATCTTTCGGACTATCAGGATTTATCGATAGAAAAAACACCCTTTTATCCTTTTCACTTTGCTTTCTTAGTATATATCCTTTTTTACACAGCTGGTTTATCTTCTCTGTCACAGATGGACGAGTTATCTTTAATAAATCGGCAATCTGCGATGATGTATATTTATTAGGGTGCGCCTCGATAATATTAAGATAAAGTGTGTCATGATATGAAAGGCT
>CAYJGP010000176.1:0-3038 GCA_964369435.1 uncultured Oscillospiraceae bacterium
TTTATTATATCCATTTAACTAAGAGGGCATATTTGATTTTAAGTTCTTTAACCTGAAAAGGCATAGTGTGATGTAATGTGGGGCGGTGTGAAGATAGTGTTTTTCGGTGATTTTGCAAAGACACTATATTGTCGTGCCTATTTGCGCCTATATATTATACTATATTTTTCAAAAAAAGCAAAGTATCAAACGATAAAAGAGAAATGTTTTTTTATGACAAATATTGTGAGAATATATTTTCGCAATCTTTTTCGCGGTGAATACTCCTCGTAACTAATATTGGTTTAACGAATTTTTGTTTAATCAAAAGGTGGAGGAAGTGCTAAACGGTTAATATCTAAAAGCGGTTTTGATATTTATCAAACAATGAGTAGAAATGATATCAGATTTGTCTTTTTTGGGGGATTACAATTATGGCACGAACAAAAAGGAGTGTTAATGCTACACCTAATATGCTTCCTATGAAAATGATAGGAAAAGACAAGTGTGGGATATCCATATTAAACGATGGGTTTAGTAGTATATTTGGGAGGGTTAATACTGCATCTATAAAACTTAGTTTAATATTATCAATTAGATAGATGAGATAGATTGAAACGATAGTTAATCCACTCACGAGCAGTGCTGATATAAGCGATAAAAATATGCCAAATGTTGAGGGCATTCTTATAACGCCACTTTCTTGCGCAGTAAAGTTCGAATATGTTATCGATTTGCGATATTTTGGCGACCTTGAAAATCTCTGATAGAAAGACATGGATATTATGCCGATAATAGCACCTGTAAGTGCTGAGAACATTGCGATATCTGATGCGGTAGATGTATCTTCAACTTGGACAAAAGAAAAGAAAATTCCAACTACTAATGAAATGATAAATGCACCTAAAAAACCTTTTAGATTATTTTCTCCGTCAGGTACAATCAGTTTGCTCTTTGTATTAGTACGACAATTATAGCAAACGTATAAATATTTTTCGTATGAAAAAGAGGGGAATAGTTTTTTCTCAGTTGTTTGGCAAGCTCCGCAGCAATTTTCATGATAGTTTTCTTCAAGAAGCAAAACTAAATGACGGATAACCGATTTAATATTATCTGCGTCCTCGCTTTTATTTGCACTAACAGCTATCATTATTTCATTGTGTGTACCAAAGGTTTCTATATCAATAATAGAGCGGTGTGCCGAGCGCAATGCAATCAACTTATATTGGCTTAAATACCTACCTACAATATCAAAAGAAAGAATAAACCTATTGCAAAAATCATCTCGTATGATAAACAGTTTGTAGTTTGAAATTACGCCAAAAGCAACCTTGTGCTTTTGATTGTAGCTTATATTAAGCGTTTTCGCAATCTCTTTCATAGCGATTTACTCCCCCTTCTGGACTGATAATAGGTAGTTTCAACTAAAAGCTAAGAATTAAATACGATTACCACGAAGTGACCATATTCCTAGCATTCAGTTTTTCACTATTAGCCTTTAGCTCTGCCTGTTTTGCAGGTGACTGCTAATGAATTTATCTTAGCATATCAATAAAGTATATGCAAGGAGAATAGAACAATATAAAGGTTTGAGTTATAGATTTTTAAAATAAAAAACGAGCGATGAAAACATCGCTCGTGGAAATTTATATGTATAAACTTAATATCTTTGCTCAAGTTTTGATATATTGTTGCCGCCATTATTTTTTCCGATTGATTTAAAGGCAGAAACCACCTGAATAACAACACCGATACCTGTAAATAGTAGGAGCTGCATTAGGTTTGCAAGGTAATCATCAAACATACCGCCTTGGCCAACTATCGATGGAACTGCGAAGAATGAGTCGATTATATTTACGCCAAATGTATCTGAAACGACGAAAGCCCAGCTTAACTGATCTGCAAAGAAAGTCATTATCACCATTGCTATAAACGATAGGATAACTCCTTTTTTAGTTAGTTTTCCACCAAGCATTTGATAGCCCTTTAGTGTTGCGATTGCCATAATAATTCCTGATATAGCTGCAACATATCCAAGTAATGAAACGATAACTATAGCTGCAACACCAACAAGTGAGCCGATAAAAGCACCAAGCAGTCCTTTTACAACATTCTCATTTTGCACACTAGCCGCCGGCGCGATAGTTGTTGTTTCGCAGTTTGGACAAACAGCATAGCCGAGTTCCGATATTTTATACGGGGTGAGGGCTGTGTTTGGGGTGTCGCAAACGCCGCAACTGTTTTGCATAGCGTTTGTAGCAAAATAGCCTGTGAGGGTTCTTGCTGCACTCACAACATTATTTAGGCTTGTTGATTCATCAGAACCACGCATAACGAGTGCCGCAATATGGCTTTTATTAACTGCGATACTAGAAATGGCGGGAGACTGCGCCTTTATAGCGGCTATTGCGTAATCGCCAAATTCACCGCCAACAACATTTGTGCTTATCTGATAGAGCCCACTTGTTTTATTGTAGTTTATAATTGTGTTGAATCCAGACAAGTTGCCGAATGCATAATCGTTTGCTTTGTCATACATCATATTAAGGGCTGATGCAATGCTTTGTATTGATACCATTATTTATCTTTCCTTTCAATTTCGCCATTTATTTTTGCTAAAAACTCATCATACGATATCGAGCCAAGGTCGCCTTCTTTTCGGCTACGGACCGAAACAAGTCCGCTCTCTGCCTCTTTTTCGCCGATAATTACCATATATGGAGTTTTTGACATCTGCGCCTCACGGATTTTGTAGCCGATTTTTTCGTTTCTGTTATCAAAATCTGCTCGAATTCCCGCTGACCGCAAATTATTATACACTTCTCGTGCTTCTTTTTCAAGCTTTTCTGAAATAGGAAGAACCGCTACCTGTGTTGGTGAGAGCCAGAGAGGGAGAGCGCCTGCATATTTTTCGATAAGAAGAGCGAGTGTTCTCTCGTAGCAGCCAACTGAAGTTCTGTGGATAACATAAGGGTGTTTTTTTGAACCATCAGCATCGATATATTCCATTCCAAACCTCTCAGCAAGCTGGAAGTCAATCTGGATTGTTATTAGTGTAT
>CAYJGP010000177.1:0-3017 GCA_964369435.1 uncultured Oscillospiraceae bacterium
AGCTTTGAGTCAACACAGCCAGAAGGCACAATAGTTGTTGGTGGTTCAACATCAGTATACCCAGTAATGGAAAAACTTGTTGAGGCTTACAGAGCGCTTAACCCAAATGCAACAATAACAATAGAGGGTATCGGATCTTCAGCAGGTATGAACGGTGCTATCGATGGTTCTTTCAGCATAGGTATGGCCAGCCGTGACTTGAAAGACAGCGAGCTTGAAAGCCTTACACCTTATGTAATCGCAATGGACGGTATCGCAGTTGTTGTAAACAATGAGAATTCACTATCAGACCTTTCAATGGAGCAGATAATGAATATCTACATCGGCGAAATCACAGACTACAGCGAACTTAACTAATTACAGAGAAATAACGGCTTATAAACAATAAGCCGTTTATTTTCATATCTTGGAGGATATATGCTAAGGGAAAAGGGAAAAGAAGCGATTTTTGAAGTTTTGTTTCTATTAATAGCTACCGTTTCAATTGTTTGCGTTCTTGTTATATGTATATTTTTGTTTTCAGAAGGTATTCCTGCTGTTGTCGAGATAGGTGCATTTGATTTTCTTCTCGGAACAGAATGGCGCCCAACTAATGAGAGCAATCCACAGTTTGGAATACTGCCGATGATTGTTGGTAGTTTATATATAACGTTCGGCGCTGTAATAATAGGCGTGCCGATCGGGGTGTTGACAGCTGTATTTCTAACAAAATACTGTCCAAAAAAAATATATAAATTTTTAAAGCCAGCAGTTGATTTAATGGCGGGAATCCCATCGATTTTATACGGATTTTTTGGTATAATGGTTATGGTTCCTTTTATCCGTGATTTCTTTGACGGATTTTTACATAAAACACTCGGACTTGAAATGTTTGCTACAAATGGACAATCTATATTAACTGCCTCTTTTCTATTAGGATTTATGATACTCCCAACAGTTATTAGTCTTTCTGAGAGTGCTATTCGAGCGGTTCCTGATAACTACTATGAAGGTGCGAGAGCACTTGGTGCTACCCATGAGCGCAGTATATTTAAAGTAGTTCTGCCTGCAGCAAAAAGTGGAATACTTGCGTCAGTTGTGCTTGGTATCGGTCGTGCAATAGGTGAGACGATGGCGGTAATAATGATTGCGGGAAATCAGCCAAGGCTTACAAGCAATATTCTTGAAGGCATAAGAACTATGACTGCAAACGTTGTTATGGAGATGAAATATGCATCTGGACTTCATGAAGATGCGCTAATTGCAACAGGACTTGTTCTTTTTGTTTTCATTTTAATTATTAATCTCATCTTTTCTATTGTTAAGAGAAAGGTGGGCAAATAATGAAAAGATTAAATCCAACAAAAATTTTTGTATACCTCGCAGCAGCTGTTACCTTTTCGATAGTATTATTTATAATCATTTATATTCTTGGAATGGGGCTTCCACAGGTATTTAATGAGATATCAAAGCTGTTTTCAGGCCTCCCTTCTATTTTTGAGTTTTCATATAACTCAGAAAATGCATCGATTGTTCCATCGGTTATAAACACGATCATAATGATAGTTATAGCTGTTTCAATATCTGGTGCGCTTGGCATTGCAACTGCTATCTACCTTGTTGAGTATGCAAAGACAGGTAACAAGATAGTTGAAGTTATAAGAATTACCTCTGAAACACTCTCGGGTATTCCATCAATTATATATGGACTATTCGGTTATCTCTTCTTTGTTGTGTTCGTAGGATTTAGTTTTAGCTTGATAGCTGGAATACTAACAATATCAATAATGATATTGCCACTGATTATCCGCTCAACAGAAGAGGCGCTAAAAGCAGTTCCTCTAAGCTATAGAGAAGCAAGTTTTGGACTTGGTGCGGCTAAACTTCGAACTATCTTCAAAATAGTTTTACCATCGGCATCGAACGGTATTCTAGCAGGAATTATCCTAGCTATTGGACGTATAGTCGGTGAAACAGCGGCGCTTATCTATACCTCAGGCAGTAATGGAGTTCTCGCTGCAAACCCTATAATGGGCGGTGGGCGAACAATGTCGGTACATATGTATATGTTATCAAGCGAAGGTAGGTATATGGATCAAGCATTTGCGACTGCTGCAATTCTACTTCTTATAATTGTGGGTATAAACTACCTATCAACATTTCTAGCGAAAAAGCTTATGAAAGGTGCAAAGTAAAAAATGGATAAATTTCAAATAAATAATGCAAATCTCTACTATGGCGACTTTCATGCGCTAAAAGATATCAACCTTAAAATTCCGCAGAACAAAATAACTGCGTTTATTGGACCATCTGGTTGTGGTAAGTCGACGCTTATAAAGAGCCTTAATCGAATGAACGACCTTGTTGAAGGATGTAAGATTACCGGCGAATTTTTGCTCGATGGAGAAGACATATATAAGAATATGGATACGAACATACTTCGAAAAAGAGTTGGTATGGTTTTTCAAAAACCAAATCCGTTCCCTATGTCTATTTACAATAATATCGCTTATGGCCCAAGGACTCATGGGATAAAAGAAAAGCACAAGCTCGATGAGATAGTTGAGCAGTCGCTTCGTAATGCAGCTATATGGGATGAGGTTAAAGACCGTCTTCACCGCTCAGCGCTTAGTTTATCTGGCGGTCAGCAGCAGAGAATCTGCATTGCACGCGCGCTTGCAGTAAATCCTGAGGTGCTTTTAATGGATGAGCCAACTTCTGCGCTAGATCCAATTTCAACTGCGAAAATTGAAGATTTAGCAGTAGAGCTGCGCGATAAATATACGATAGTTATAGTTACACATAATATGCAGCAGGCAACTCGAATTTCAGATAGAACAGCCTTTTTCTTAATTGGTGAGATAATTGAAGAGAACGATACAGAAGCGTTATTTTCAAATCCGACAAACCAAAAAACAGAGGATTATATTACCGGTCGTTTTGGGTAATAAAATCAGGTTTTGCTCTTGACAAACCAAGCAAATTATATTATATTATTTAAAGAATTGAGTCATAGAAATATGGTGAGATTTTACTAC
>CAYJGP010000178.1:0-3001 GCA_964369435.1 uncultured Oscillospiraceae bacterium
AAAAGACTAATACAGCTCACTCATCTGCAAAAGCAGATAGTGTTCACAATATTTGCGATTACGACGAGAAGTTTACCGAAAAGGTTTTGCGTGAAACTGAAATTGCAAATAAGATGAACAAAGCTCTTGAAGAAGAAGAGTTTAAAGTTTATCTACAACCTAAATATGATATTAGTTGTAGTAAAATTGTCGGTGCAGAGGCGCTTGTGCGTTGGATTGAGCCAAACGGAAATATGATTTTCCCAAACGATTTTATTCCACTATTTGAGCGAAATGGATTTATAGTTGAGCTCGATAAATATATGTTAACAAAAGTTTGTGAGAAACTTAGTGTTTGGTGTAAGGCGTATGGTTGCATACCAGTTTCAGTAAACTTTTCAAGACTTCACCTAAGCAACGAGAATTTTGTCTCAGAGATAAAAGATATTGCTCAGAGCTTTGAAGTTGATGCGAGTTGTATCGAGATCGAGCTTACCGAAAGCACTGTTCTTGAAAATGAAAAAGAACTTGTGATATTGCTCGATGAGCTTCACGAGGTAGGATTTAAAGCTTCAATTGATGATTTTGGATCGGGATATTCTTCACTTGGTATGCTTAAAAACTTCAATGTAGATACCTTGAAACTCGATAGAAGTTTCTTTATAAAAATTGAAGATGAAATTGAGCAGAGTAGAGGTAATCTTGTTGTTGAAAATATCGTTCGTTTAGCTGATAGCTTAGGTATGAAAACAGTTGCAGAGGGAATTGAACAAGCTGATCAGGTAGAGTTTTTAAAGAAAATCAAATGCGATGCAGCACAAGGATATTTCTATTCAAGACCAATTCCTGCAGATGAGTTTGAAAAGCTCATTGCCAAAGAAAGAAATAACGGCTAAATTTCTAAAAGCCTAAACAAAAAAATTAACACCTCCTATGAATGCATAAATCTGCAAACGTAGGGGGTGTTTTTATATACCTTGAAAGTTTTAAAAGCTACTAGCGGCATTATATAACTTGATTATGAAAAGTGAAAATCCTTTACACAAAAATAATGAGATTTAGTCTTTAAAAATTTCTTTAATATTTCGAATTATTTACTTTTTTTGGATGATATGGTATTATCAACTAAATATAAATCCGCTTGAAAGGACAAATTATGAGCTTTAAAGAACTTGCTATAAAAAGGGAGAGCACAAGGAAATATACTGATAAGAAAGTTGAGAGAGAAGATTTAATCTCGATTGTTAAAACAGCGGCGCTATCACCATCTGGATGCAATTCACAACCATGGAGATTTATTGTAGTAGACGGCGAGATGGGAAAGAAGATGCATGAGTGCATAATTGATGAAAACTACTCGATAAATAGATGGACAGTTGATGTTAGCAGCTATATTATCGTTTGCGAAACTAAAGTAACGCTTATGAAAAGCCTTAAATGCGATAGCCAGTTCTATGCGGATTTTGATTTAGGTGGTGCAACCTCTGCTATCTGTTATGCGGCGGCAGATTTAGGGATAGGAAGCTGTATTTTAGGTCTTTTTGATGAAAAGATGGTTCGTGAGCGGTTTAAAGTCCCAGATGATGTTAAAATAAGGATGCTTGTAGCACTCGGGTATAGCGCGAGCGATAAGCCGTTTAACAAAAGCAGGAAAGAGTTTCAGCAAATCTGCTCATTTAATGAATTTTAATAGGTGTATGATATGATAAAAAACTACAAATTAAAATATGGTAAAGAGCATATTGATTTTCCTATTGACAGCTCAATCGTAACAGCTACGTTACAAGGAAAAGAAACGCATGCTATTTGCGATATTAAGGCTGAAGTTGAAAATTCGCTAAACAATCCTATAGGTCTACCGCCGCTCTGTGAGTGGTTGGGGAATGGCGATAAAGTTGCAATAATCATTTCGGATATGACAAGATTTTGGATGAGACAAGACCTTGTTATTCCGCATGTTGTGCAATACTTAAACGATACTTGCAATATTCCTTATAGCGATATGATCATTGTTGTTTCAACAGGTACTCACGAAGCTGGTACCGACGAGGATACAAAGACACTCGTCACCGAGGATGTTGCGAGAAAGGTTGAAGTTATCTACCACGACTGCAACGATACCGATCTTACATATATCTGTACCACATCAAGAGGAACAGTTCTTTCAATTAATAAAGAAGTTGCAGCGAGAAAGGTAGTGGCAATCGGTGCGTGTACTCAGCATGTTATGGCTGGATTTGGTGGTGGACGCAAGAGTATTTTACCTGGAGTTGCTTCGATGGAAGCTATCAAGCAAAATCATGCCCATTCACTAGATCCATTAAAAGAGCAGTCAAATCCGCTTATAGGCAACGCAAAGCTTGAGAATAATCCGCTCCATCTTGATATGATGGAAGCAGCTGCTGCTATCTCACATCTGTTCACTATAAATCTAGTTATGAATCCAGATATGGTGCTATCCCACATCTTCTCAGGTCACTATGAGGAGGCTTGGATTTGCGGTTGCAAGCAAGCGCAAAGCTGTTATGAAGTATCAATAGATGAAGAGGCCGATATAATAATCGCTTCTTGCGGTGGATTTCCAAAAGATATTTCGCTTTATCAAGGTAGCAAAAGTATTGACAATCTAGAGAGTGGCTTAAAACTTGGTGGAACACTAATACTTGTTACAAAGTGCCCAGATGGGGGAGGACCTCCGGACTATTTCGACTGGTTAAAACCGCTTGAAGAGGGTGTTTTAGATAAAACACTACGTGAAAACTTCACGATTCCAGGATATATTTTCTATCTAAACTGTGAGCAGGCCAAAAGATATAGAATAATACTGCTCTCAACACTAAACCCAGAGGATGCGAAAGCTATGGGGATAGAAGTATATACCGATGTGGATAGTATTCTGAAAACAGTTGATTTTAAGGATAAGAGCGTTTTTGTAGTTCCTAATGCAAGCACTGTTATTCCAAAGGTTCGAGACAACTAAAAATTTAGCTGGCTTTGCGACAGACTAACTTTTAAAAGCATA
>CAYJGP010000179.1:0-2501 GCA_964369435.1 uncultured Oscillospiraceae bacterium
TACAATACTCATAAGATTTTGAGCAATAAGTGAAATTTTATATTTACCGGTAGGTTTTATAAAATTAAGCACCGGCAGTTCTTCACCACCAGAAAGCCCTCTCCATTGCTCACCTATATAAAAGTCTTTATTCTTTTGCGCCGATACAAAAAGCTTGTCCACCAGTGCATTTTGATAGCACTTATCATAAAGCGAAAAAATTTCTTCTGCTGTAATCACGCTCACTTGTCATCACCTCCGCTATAAGAGTTTATCTTCTCAAGCATACTGTCTAAAACCTCTGTCTTCTCCGCTTTCTTAAAGCTTGGCAGGCTAAATTTTTGCAGATTGCCTTCCCCTTCTCTTCTGCCAACTCGGTAGGCGGCAATAGTGAATAGAGGCAGCATTATGCTATAGCAAAACAGCCCAAATTCAGATAACATTTATCTTTCCCTCCTCTTTATAACTGCTGTTAATCTCTTGTTTTTTCGCAAAAAGCAAATTCTTTTTCTCTTTTGGCTTTTTCGATGGCGTAATAAAATAATTGCAAAATCCTCGAATAGCATCAGCTGAGTGAGTAAGTTTATGCGGGTGACTGCTCACATCACTTGGGTTTGCATTATCATGCAAGAGCGCTGGAAGCGATGATATAAGCTCGGTACAGCTGTCAAAAATAGTAAGCTTTGCCCTTTTTTGTCCGTCTATATCTATAAACGGTTTGAGATACTCCTTAACAGACATCCACCCCTCAACTCGCCCCCCACCAGACTTTGTAAGCGGTATACCTTCCTCAAGAAAAATATCTGCAATGCTTCGCCCGCTCTCCTGCCTTGAGTTCCAGATATCTGGTGGCGCTAAATAGAGAAATATCTTTTCTTTTGTAAGCTCTTTTATCACTCTTGCCGCTTCACTTATAATAAGTGGCGACTTCCCATTATCTTTTCCCTGACAAAACTCTCGCACCACATAAGCGCACCCTTTGCTATCAACTGATATCCAATAAAAAGCCGCCATATCAAACCCATAATCCATCGTGAAATAATGCTTGTAATGCGATGGTATAGAAAAAGGCTTTATCGTGTGAATAACCCTATCCCACTCGGTAAAATATTGCCCCTCAAAAACATCCCAATTCCCATAAAGAAGTGCCTTTTTATCCTTTTCACGAAGATTGTGAAGTCTTTTAACATATTCTGGATCACTCTCAATAAGAAACTTATTATCAAAAACCCTACTCTCAATAAAAACTCTGCTCCCTGATGAAAATTCACGGCTAATATCCTTGCAATTTGAATTTATAAACCGCTCACGCACCCAGTTGTGACCAACACCGCCTGGATTTGTACAACTTTTAATCTGTTTTGGATAGCTATTAGCCCCTCGAAGCCTCGATATCAAATAGAGGTAAACATCTTCAGTAAAATGGGTTAATTCATCAAAACGAATAACGTCGTACTCTGCACTCTGAAACTTATATAACTCTCGGTCGCTGTCGCATGAGGCAAAATCTATAATAGAGCCATTGATAAATTTACCACTGTGCTTTGAACTGTTATAGTTATAAATTTTCGAAGGATAAATATTCTGCGCTGTCCGTATAAGAGATTTCTCAAGCTCGGGGTATGAACGCCGAACAATCAGCTGTTTGCTCCCCTTATATTTAAGAGCAAACACAAGTGCATCAATAACCTGCGCATAGCTTTTACCTCCGCCCGCCGCACCACCAAACAAAACTTCCGTCGCATCGGCTTTGCAAAAGTCAAACTGTTTTTTTGTAACTTTTATCTTCACCTATTCTTCAACCTTTATTTCCAATTTAAAATCGTTTCCATCTCGTTCTCTATCTGTATGTGCACAAAAACTATTAATAGTTGCTATCACCTCCCCAATTTTTTGAATTTCCAGATTCTTAAGTTTAGCTATTAAGGCGCTTTTCTCTTTTTGCGGTAAATCATCTTGCTGCGCTATCATCAAAAGAAGTTGTGAGAGTTCTTCTTCAAACATAAGTGCGGTATCAATCCGTTTATTTATAAGAATTAGACCTTTATCAACAATTTCAGATGCTCTTTGCTCAAAATAATCAGTTAGATCTTCACCGCCTGAAATCTTTTCATTCTGGACGGATTTATTTGCTTGCATTTGCCAGCGCCTCACCGTACTCTCACAAACTCCAAACTGCTCCGCCACAAGCTTTATATCTTTAGTTTTCGATAAAACTCGAAGAGCTTCCTCTCTTCTTTGCACCCTTTTATCCATAGTCCTCCTCATTCCAATTTTCTAAAATAAATTCTCTTGAATAACAGGGAATTTTCAAAAAACTCGAAATCGATTCCTCTTTGCACTCTTCACACAGTATTTCATTTTGCGTTATGTACCTACCACATGGGCAAATCTTACTTACTTCTTCAAAGCAATTTCTCGCTTCACAATAAGGGCAAAAAGCATTATTTGAGATACTTTCCTCAGTATAATAAGAACTTGATTTTTCGTAGATTGGTTCATTAAAAACACTATGACAACTG
>CAYJGP010000179.1:2524-2981 GCA_964369435.1 uncultured Oscillospiraceae bacterium
AAATAAAGTATTTGTAGTCAATTCCGAAATAGTCGGAAATCTTAAGTATAGTACTAAGCTTCGGATTCCGTGTTCTATGTTTATAGCAGTAGTATGCCGTTTTACTTATACCTACATTTTTCACTAACTGGGCGACTGTTAAGTTATTAGCCTTGCGAATTGCTTCAATTTTCTCAAACATAAATTTTTCCCTCTTTTTTGCTTAAAAACACTTGCTTTTTCATTGGAAATATTCTATAATATATATGTAATAGGAAAGCTTTCGATTGGATTTCTTTTGCGATTAGTAGTTTGATAGTTAAGTTTTCTTATGTACCGTATTTTACCATAAGTTGCTTTATTTGTCAAGAAGCAATAGTTAAGTTTTCCGACTTTGTGAAAGGCGGCCAAGTTATGTATGACAATTTTGCTAAATTAGTACAAAAAAAAGGTGTAACCATTTATAGGGTTGCAAAAG
>CAYJGP010000180.1:0-2948 GCA_964369435.1 uncultured Oscillospiraceae bacterium
CTGGTGGACGCTGAGGAACTCGAATCCCCGACCCTTCGCACGTCAAGCGAAAGCTCTACCAGCTGAGCTAAGCGTCCAGATAGCTAATATATTATACATTCTTACCTCTCATTTGTCAACAAAATCGATTTGAAATATAGTTACAAAACGGTTTCAAAGATATTTGTTATATTTGCACAAAGAATAAAGTGTTTTTTTGTCATTGAAGTCAAAAATCGAGTTAATACTAATTATTTTTCTCTTAAATTACAGCAATGTATACAAAATTAACATCTTTTTGAAATTGACTTTTCATTCATTTGTCAGTATAATATAGCAACTACTAAACCGAAAGGACTACTATGGACATTTCTAAACTTGTGAAAAACAGATTTATTTTCACAGCAACACTTTTTTCTACTTTGATGGTTATAACCCTTGTAATTGCAGCACTCACAAAAGATTATATTGTGAATGATAACGGCAACTATAACCTCTACTACTCATTTATTGATAATCCCGATAAGATAATCGAAGAAGCTAAAATAGAGCTTTCTGATGATGAGTTTTACGAAACAGCAAACTTAACCTCTGCAGATCGGCAGATAGATATCTATCGAAACAAGACGATTACTATAAATGACTTATACGGAAGCTACACATTTGCAACCGCAGATAAAACAATAGCAGAAGTTTTAGCAGAGCTTGAAATTGAGCTAAACCCTGAGGATAGGATAAACATTCCAGTAGGTGAGCCGGTCACAGATGGTGAGACTTTGGAAATCTTGAGAACGGTTTATGATGAATATACCATTTCAACAGATATTCCATACGACACAATAACAAGAGAAACAGCACTTTTAAAAACAGGAAACACATATATATTAGAAGAGGGAATTACAGGAGTATTAGAAACCGATTATCTTGATAAATATGAAGATGGAATTCTAACCGAGAGTAATGTTGTTGATGAACGGGTGGTTACAAGCCCAACAGATGCCTATGCGCTAGTCGGAAGTGATAACCCACCTGTTCCATCTATCCTTGAAGTGCCAAGCGACTTAGTTCTTGTCGACAACAGACCTGTCGATTATGAGATGCTAATTGGTGCAGCTCCAGCAACTGCCTATAGTGCAGGACCCACTGCGAGAACTGCGAGTGGACGCGACGCTCTACCGGGTCATGTTGCAGTAAACCCAAATGATATACCTTATGGCAGTGAGCTTTGGATAGTCTCATCGGACGGAAGCTATGTCTATGGATATGCAATAGCCGCCGACACAGGCATTGCGCTAATGGATGGCAGATGTACCGTCGATCTCTTCTACGATAGCTATATCGAGAGTGTGCTATGGGGAAAACGCGCGGTGGATATCTATATCCTCTCGTATGGCGATAACAAGACCTACTGGTAATATTAAAGAGAGAATTTAAAACAAAACAACTAAAGGGACTATGACAACTGTCACGGTCCCTTTTTATTAATTATATCCTAAACCAAAATAAACGATTTCGATTTAAATCATTGGTAAGCTATCTTAAACTACTCAAACTCCTGTAAAAGCATAGCTTCTCTTGCAAGGTCTTCAACATCTAGAATAGTGTTCACCGAAGAGGTAGCTCCACGCAGTTTTGATGCTCCTCGAAGTCCCTTTAGATAGTGGGCAAGTTGCTTTCGCATCTCTAAAATTCCACGGTGCTCACCTTTGTATAAAGCTGTCCTCTTTGTATGCGCTACCATCATCGAGAGCCTATGCGGAAGACTGCTTGTCTCCTCTCCCATAACCTCTGTGAAAATAAATGGGTTACCAAGCGCTCCTCTGCCTATCATTATAGCAGCACAACCGGTATACTCTTTCATAAAATCGTAGCTTTTTTTATCGACGACATCGCCGTTTCCGATAACAGGAATTTTAACAGCAGCAACGACATCGCGAATTATATCAAGATCACAAACGCCTCTGTAAAAATCGGTTTTAAGCCGTCCGTGCACCGTTATAAAATCAGCGCCTGCCTCCTCGAGAGTTTTTGCAAAATCCGGTGCATTTATATTATCCTTGTCAAAACCTTTGCGAATCTTTGCCGAAACCGCTTTTTTAGTTGACTGTTTTAGTGCGGAGATAATCGCCGCTGCTTTTTTGGGTTCACGCATGAGCGCCGAGCCGCTTCCAGCCGATAAAACTTTCGGAACAGGACAGCCCATATTAACATCGTAGACATCAAAGTTTAGCGGCTCAAGTATCTCGACTGCTCTCTTAAAAAAATCTGGATCATCGCCAAAAAGCTGCACTGCAACAGGGTGTTCACTATCGGCTTTTGAGAGAAGGGTTGGGGTGTTTTTGTCGCCATAACAAAGCCCCTTAACAGAGACCATCTCGGTTACCGTATATATAGCGCCGCACTCTTTGCAGATCTCGCGAAATGCCCTGTCGGTGTATCCTGCGAGAGGAGCTAAAATGGCGCCGTTTTGATTTTCATTTAAAAAATTCAGCATAAAATCTCCTTTGTAAATATTTTAGCACATTTCATCTCTTTTTTCACTATTTGTATCGCTTATGTGGTATAATATATTGACTGTTTTACGAAATAAGACAGGGTACGTTTGTGAATAATCGATAATAATCGGTAGATATATGGTTGTTCACCCCACCTGTTTTGCAGATGGCAACTATTAAAGACAAAGGGGTTAGTATGAACAAAATTTTAGCAGTAGATGGAAACAGTATTCTCTATAGGGCATTCTATGGTGTCCGCCCGCTTACAAACAGCTCAGGGTTTCCCACCTCGGCAATTTACGGATTTTTCAATATGCTTTTTCGAGAGATTTCGGTGTCAAACCCAACGACGACGGTTATAGCGTTTGATCTTCCAACAAAAACATTTAGAAGCGATATATTTGAGGACTACAAAGCTCACCGCACACCACCTCCCGACGAACTTCGCCAACAAAAACCTGTTATAATGGAACT
>CAYJGP010000181.1:0-2933 GCA_964369435.1 uncultured Oscillospiraceae bacterium
AGCATATTTTCAATAAATATCCCATACCCACGGGTAGGGTCATTCACAAAAACGTGCGTCACCGCGCCGATTATCTTGCCGTTTTGGATTATCGGTGAACCGCTCATTCCGTGGACAATTCCTCCAGTTGCTTCAATTAAATCGGGGTCAGTAACTCTGATTATGATATTTTTTGTGCTGCCAGTCATCGACTGTATCTTTTCAATCTCTATATCAAATTTTTGCATCCCACTCTCATCAACTGTAGTCATAATATATGCAGGGCCTATCTCGACCTCTTGCTTATAACCAACGGTGAAAACTTCGCCCTCAGGCGGAATTAGCATCTCACCGTATACACCTGTTTCTGTGTTGGCTAAAACTCTCCCTATATCTGGCTCACCTAGTTTAAACTTACCAAGTAGTTCACCACTCTCGCCGCTTACACTCTTCTCAGCACCATAAATATCTACATTTACTATCTCACCGCTCGCAACTGTTAAGATATTACCTGTATCGGTATCGCATATAGGGTGTCCAAGTCCACCGAATACACCCGTTTTTGGGTCGTAAAATGTCAAAGTTCCTATTCCTGCACTCGAGTCGCGAACCCAAAATCCAGCTCTATAACTATCAACTGATGGATCAAAGACCGGCTTTAATGTTATAACTTCTTCTCTGCCTTCGCGCAATAACACAATCTCAATATCATTACCTTCGCTCTGTTTAATAATCTTCTCAACATCTTCGTTAGTTGCAGGTCTGATACCATTCATCGAGATGATTAAATCTCCCGGTTTTAAGCCTGCCCTTGTCGCTGGCGAAACACCGTTAACATCGGAGACTGATACTACTAGCACACCATCGGTAAACATTTTAATACCAAAAGGACTTCCGCTAACTACAAGCTGACTCTCTTCAATAATATTTATTTGAACTTCCTTTATCGGAATAATCCCAAAAATTGTAAGCTCTCCTCGAAAACTATTCAAGACCGAATCGCTCTGACTAGCTACAGCCTCCTCAATTCCATAACTTTCTATCCTTACAAATCTTGTAACCTCTATATCTGCATTTGCATTGCTATAATAAACATCTGGTAAAAAGCTGTGGTAAAATCCTAAAAGTCCAAGAGATACTATGATGAATACCTTTATCGGAAACAATAAAACATTAATAAATTTTCTCATATACACTCCTTTCTTGTTTTAGTTTAGTCAAGTAGAGATAAATAATTCATTCTATATATTTCCTTGTGGTAATTTATGGTTGTAGCGATAAATCAAAACTATTTAAACTGATTTTATTAAATAACTATCTATTCAATAAACTTTGCTTTTTATCTTTAAATGTTTAGATTTTTATGGTTTAATATTTATTCGTGTCAGATTTTGGCTTATTTTGCTATTTTTTTCGCTGCATTGTCGCTCTCCGCCGCAAAACCGCCTAAGGCGGTTTACAGCTCAAGGCGCAGACGCCTAAAGACTGTAAAGCGTTTACGCCTTGCACTGCGCAAGCATAGCTTGCGTAGGCTTGGAGAAAAAGCAGCTTGCTCATATTTCCATTAAAGTCAACCAGCATTTTTAAACAGTTAAAAAACAAGCTATCAGATACTTTTATGATAGCTTGTTCTATATATTATTCTGATGCACTAAATAAATGCATTTTTAATTTTACTATATTAATATTCTATTTCGAAACCTCGCTGCCGCCCCATTCAATAACTGTGAATCCACTTCGCTCAAATGTCTCTAGCTGCTGCTCATCAATCTCAATATACTCATCAAGGCTTTTAAATACCATAAACACCCTCTGGATACTATCAGGAGTCGGCTCAACAGTTAAAACTGCATTCTCGGTATAAGCCTCTTGCTGGAAGGTAATTAAGTTATACTCATTTTCTATCATACGTGGTGCCCAGTAGGTGATAAATTCGTTATACTCGTGCGGCAAAAGACCTAAAAATTCAAGTTTATCTTTTAAAAACGAAACTGTATCTTCGCCTTTAACAACAAAACCTTCACTCAAGTCATACTCAATATCGTCATAACCATCCCAGAACAGATATGAATATTCCTCACCTTGTGAAACTATTCTACCGTCGGGATAGGCAGTAACATCCCAACCGTCATTGTATTCGGGATAGGTGAATAAAAGCTCTCCGTTATAATCAAGTTTTACCGATACATCCATAGCCTCTTGTGGATACAGATAAATAACAGGTTTTTCTGCTATCGGCACCTCTTGTTCTTCCCCTTCACAGCCGATAAACAAAGTTGCTATCAATAATAATAAACTCGCAAAAAGAATCTTTTTCACAAACAATCTCCTTAAAATCATTTTTCTTTATTTATAGCAATCTCGTCTTCGCTTAGATAAAAGGTGATATTGCCATTTTTATCGGTTCTTAAAATCTCACTGTCAGATAGCCTACTCAAAACATCTCCATGCGGATGACCATAACTGTTATCACCTACTGAAATAACGCTGTACTCTGGCGTTGTAGCTTCAATAATCTTCTCACCAGTTGAGCTGTTACTACCATGGTGTGCTGCCTTTAATATTTCGACATCTTCAAGTTCAAAATATTCTATAGCATCTTCTTCAACATCAAAACTAATATCTGCTGTTAGCAAAACTTTATAATCATACAGACTGACTAAAGCGACTAAGCTGTTGTCGTTATCCTTATCGTAATCAAACGAAACTAGTTCAATCTCTGCATTGCCAATCTCAAGCTTTTTTGCATCTAAAACAGATATTTCAGCACCGATATCATCTGCTACTTCGTAAAGTCCATCATAAAATTCACTTTCGTAAAACCGGTGATTTAATATAACTCTATCGACATAATATTTCGAAACAACCTCTTCTGCAGACCCTGAGTGGTCGGTATCAGGATGGGTCAATATTAAAGTATCAATCTTATCTATATCGAACTTTGAGAGCGCTAG
>CAYJGP010000182.1:0-2926 GCA_964369435.1 uncultured Oscillospiraceae bacterium
GAACACCTATTCCATTTTGCAAGGCTATATATTTTAATGGGTCGGTGAAGAATTTTATATCAACTCCATCACCATAAAACGGCAGAATATTCGCTTTTGCACAACCATCGCTTATCGCTGTTAGGTATTCATTTTCGGTTATCGCCTCGCTATAATGGTTTTTTAGTGCCGCCATTGGAGCCACTGCGAGCGGCGCTGCAAATTTGTCTCCTAAAAATTCAAATGCAGTGTCGTAGCTATCTCCATCGTAGATATTATCCATATTTATCTCAACCGACTGCAAAAAGTTATAAGCGGCTATAAATCCGCCACCAAGACCTTTTGCACCACAACCAGGTGTTCGCCCTCGACATACCACCCCATTGCACTCAGGACATACTGAGCAACTTCCATCAAAAGCCTCTTTTGCATTCTTATAAACATCTTCTAATTTCATTTCACACCTCAATTTAATTATTATCTGATAATAGCTCTATCCTCGTAACAGATCCTCTTTGTTGGTAACCAACCTTTATATAGGCTCTATTTGAATAAGGATTGCTCTTATCGGTATAGAGAATTGGAGTTTTCCCCATATCTAGAATAATTCTGCTTATATGAGCAACTAGCGCACCTGCATACCCTCTATTTCTAAATTTCTCTTTTGTATATACTTTCGATACAGCAATGTGGCTATCATTTTCAAATTTCCCTGTAGCCATCGCAGCTATTATACCATCTTCTTTTATCACAAAAAAGTATGGATTACTAATCTCTTCCGCCGCAATAGGTAGAAAAACATTTACCTTCGCATCAACTCCGAATATCTCAAACTCATTTTGACGAAGTGCTATCGCCACTTCAATTATATCGTCAGCTGTTGGCTTTTCAATCTTCACAGTATTGTTTTTTGCTGGTATTAGCTCAACACACTCAAAACTTTCCATCTCGGTCTTTTTATCAAATTTAAACCCGTGATTTAAAAAATAGTTTTCTATTTTCTTTGAAATATCAACTTTTGCTATATATAAAAACTGTGGAAAATTCTGTGCAATAGCAAGCAGTCTGTCGAGCATCTCCTGTATCTTCTGCTCTGAGATTCCATCAACTGTCCATATCCAAGCAGGATGATAGGTAGCAGAAGCGGCTATAATGAAATTTTCCTCATCACTTTGCAGTATAAGCGGATTTTGCTTAATTACTTCAATCAGGCTAAATGGGATAACATCTTTTTTATATCGCTCGTCATCGAATATTTTACTATCTTTTGTTATAGACTGTATCATTGCACACTCCTATCGTATCTTCTATTTAATTATATAGACTTTCCGTCTAGATGTAAATAATAAATATTATTTATTATTTACAGAAAACTATATTTGAAGAGGCTTTTTATAATAGCATCTTAGAGTTTTAGGGTAGAGCGCTTGCACTAAAAACATTATATTCCTTGCTTGAAGCCCGCTCGCTCCCGCAGCGAAATGGCTTTGCCATTTCAGCCGCACTAAAGTGCGGTCGGCGATTTTTCAAAATCGCCGCTGCGGAGTTTGGACAGTACCGCTACCTTAAAAGAGCCATATTGCTCTGTCACAATCTATAAAAGATAGGTTTTAGCTGTAAGCGCTTGATTTATGTTTCTGCAACAAAAAGCGCCCTTAAGGGCGCTTTTGCATACAATAGATTTATTTTTTAACCGCTTCCACAAACTCTGTCGCAACCTCTTTTAGGTTTTCGATAATTGGAATATGCTGCGGACATACCATCTCACATTTACCACAAGCAATACAGCTATCAGCTGTCGATTCTTTTGGTAGCTCACCAATGAGCATTCTCATAAGACCATCTCCAGGAGTTCTACGGTTTGAATTTGCAAGCTTGAAAATATACGGAATATCAATAGATTTCGGACATCCCTCAACACAGTATTTACAGTCGGTGCATGGGATTTGATTTGTGCTGTTTATTACCTCAATAGCCTTATCGATCGTTTTAGACTCCTGCTCAGTCATTGGTTTGAAATCTTTGAAGATCTCTATGTTCTCTACTGTCTGTTCAAGAGTTGACATACCACTTAGAACAGTGTGAACACCATCGAGTGAACCAACAAATCGAAGTGCCCATGCCGCAGCTGAAAGGCTATCATCTGTTTCTTTGAACACTGCTTTAGCCTCATCTGATATATTCACAAGCGAACCGCCTTTAATCGGCTCCATAATAATTATTGGAATATTTCTGGATTTCGCTATTTCATATAATTTTCCTGAATGAATCATATCGCTATCCCAATCGATATAGTTTATCTGAAGCTGAACAAACTCAGTTTCTGGGTGCTCATCTAAAATTAACTCTAAAAGCTCTGGATCACCGTGGAACGAAAACCCGTTGTGTTTTATAAACCCTTGTGCCTTCTTTTCTGCAGCAAAATCAAATAGCCCTAGTTCTTTGTATTTTTCATAGTTCTCTTTTGCGCTTATTGCATGCATAAGATAATAATCGAAGTATCCCGCACCTGTTCGCTCAAGTTGAGTGTTGAAATAGTCTTCGCAATCTTTGCGGTTTTTTATCGTTCCCATATGCGCATTCATCTTAGTTGCTAGGGTATAGCTTTCTCGTGGGTATCTATCCACTAGTACTTCTTTTGTTACAACTTCACTGCCTGTATAGACATATGCCGTATCAAAATAGTTAAATCCTGCATCCATGAACGCATCAATCATACTCTTTGTCTGCTCTATATCAAATTCGTCCCCAATTTTCGGAAGGCGCATTAGCCCAAATCCGAGTTTCCCTGTTTTTGGCAAGTTCATATCTTCACACTCCTATTCATTTTATTAAAATATATCACAGGTAAAATGTTTTATCAACTACTTAATTTTTGAGACAGAAATTTATTCCCCCCTATTTTTTGGAGCATACTCCCCCCCGCAGCGAAATGGCTTTGCCATTT
>CAYJGP010000183.1:0-2869 GCA_964369435.1 uncultured Oscillospiraceae bacterium
TAGATGCCGGCGGAAACTGTTCATGTTCATTTTGTGCAAACAAAACTTGACCTGTGTTTGAGTCTATTAAAATAGCACCCTTTACCCCTTCAATCGCCGGAAGCTCAGCGCCTGTTGCCGTTATACTAAATATAATAGCAAATACCAAAACCACCATCATTTTTCTTTTCATTTATATCACCTCTGCTTAATTATATGGTAGCTTGTGCATTTTAATTATTTATTGTATAATTTTTTTGTGATTTTATTTTAAAGCGAGGAATTATGAAAGTTTTTTTTGAAACGCTCGGCTGTAAGGTAAACAGCTTTGAGAGCGAGGGAATAAAGGCGGCATTTGAAGAATACGGTTTCGAGCCATCAGATACTGCAAATGGCAGCGATGTTTTAGTTGTAAACAGCTGTGCTGTCACAAAAACAGGAGAGAACAAGTCCAAACAAACAACAAGGCGGTTTCGTCGAGAAAATCCCGATGCAATAGTTGTTCTAACTGGCTGTTTTCCGCAAGCACTCTCAGATAAAGCAGCGGCAATATATGAAGCAGATATCGTTACGGGCACGAAAAACAGAAAAAACATCCCCTCTCTTGTCTTAAAGTTTTTAGAGCAGAGAGATAGAATAGTTGAGATAGAGAGTTTGCAATCAGAAAACACCGTTGAGAGCCTTTCTGTCCGCTCTTTTGGAACAAAGACAAGGGCATATTTAAAAGTTCAGGATGGATGCGACAATTTCTGCTCCTACTGCATTATCCCAACAGCGAGAGGGCCTGTGCGCAGCAAATCTCGCGAAGATGTTATCTGTGAAGCTAAAACACTTGCCGCTAAAGGTTATAAAGAGATTGTCCTTGTTGGAATAAACCTTTTCTTATACGGCAGAAATAGTGATTACTCACTTGTTGATGTTATAGTGAACCTTTGCAGTAGTCTGCCTGATGTCCGTTTTCGTCTCGGTAGCATAGAGCCTGAACTACTCACGCGAAGTGACGCTAAACGACTTTCAGAGCATAACAATTTTTGTCCACATTTTCATCTATCGCTACAGAGCGGATGCGATAAAACTCTCGCCGCTATGCGCAGAAAATACGATACATCAGTATTTTCAAAAACTGTCGAGAATATCAGAGCTGAGTTTAAAAGCCCCACTTTCACAACAGATATTATCGTTGGTTTCCCCGGAGAAAGCGAGCAAGATTTTAGAGAAAGCTACAATTATGTTAAATCGCTTGGTTTCTTAAAAGTGCATATCTTCCCATATTCAAAAAGAGAAGGCACCGCCGCCGCTTTGATGAAAGAGCAGATAGAAAAGAGTGAGAAGAGCAGACGTTTAAAGGAGCTCTTAGTAGTTTGCGAGAAAAGGTCCACCCAAATTTTAGATGGATTTGAGGGCGAGATATTCAATGTTTTATTCGAAAGTGAATCAGATGGATATTTTGAAGGTTTCACCGAAAACTATATTAGAGTTTACCTAAAATCACAGGAAAATCTCTGTGGTGAAATTAAAACCGTTAAATTGAAAACACCATATAAAGATGGTGTCTTCGGAGAAATTGTTTATGAGTAAAAAAACGATAAAGCTTATATCCCTCACTGCACTACTTGTGGTAGCGGCTATCGCTATCGCTGTTTCAATCCCTATAATCCATCTTTTGCGTCAAGAAGGCTCAAACGAGCTTATCTCAAACTATATAAACTCGCTCGGTTTTGGCGGAGTTTTAGTTTTTGGTGGAATTCAGCTGCTTCAGGTAGTTATCGCGATAATTCCAGGCGAGCCAGTTGAGTTTGCAGCAGGTATTCTCTATGGCTGGTTTTGGGGTGTTTTAATCTGCACTTTTTTCACAGCGCTTGGTAGTATTATCGTCTTCTCTCTTATGAAAAAGCTAGGCGAGCATTTTGCTCTTAACTTTTTTTCAAAAGAAAGTCTTGATAAATTCAAATTTCTAAAAAGCGAGCAAAATTTAGAGCTTATTATATTTATTCTCTTCTTTATCCCAGGGACCCCGAAAGACCTCCTTACCTATATCGCTCCAATGACAGGAGTGAAGCTTTGGCGCTTTATAGCGATAACTTCAGTTGCACGAATCCCCTCGATAGTCACTTCAACCCTTGCTGGCGCAACGCTCGGTGATGGCAACATTACAACTACAATACTCATTTTTACAGTTACAGGTATAATCGGAATAATCGGTGTTTTTGCTGTTAATAGGTATTTAAAAAGAAAGAATGGGTAATTTATTATATTTCAGATTTTATCTAGAAAAAATCCAATATACATCTGTCTTTAGCTCGATTGTCACCTATTGCCAGTGATATGGCACTAAGATAAATGCTATAAGTAAGGAGTATACCTATGAAAATTAAAAAACAATACACTTGCGCACTACTTTTGTCAATGGATTTACTCGGTGGAAAATGGAAGATGAGAATTTTGTGGCATATTTTAAATGGTGATAATAGATTTTCACTATTACAAAAAGGAATTCCCGATATAACACACAAAATGCTTGTTACACAGCTAAAAGAACTTGAGCAAAGCAATATACTTGTTAGAACTGTAGTATCTGAAAAACCTTTGAATGTAGTCTACTCACTGTCAACACAGTATGCTGGACTTATTCCGCTTGTAGAAGGTTTTTGCAGCTTTTCAAAAGAGTATGCTGTTAAAAACAAAATAAATCTTGAGGATATATAGGTACAAAAAAGTACGTTATTGTCTTATTTGTTGCATTTAGGGTACAATAAAAACACAACAATAAGGAGGTAACGAAAATGAATTATCCAAGAGCATTTTCACATATTGGTTTGTCTGTACCGAATTTAGAACAGGCTGTTAAGTTTTACAGTGAGGTAATGGGTTGGTATCTTGTGATGCAACC
>CAYJGP010000184.1:0-2816 GCA_964369435.1 uncultured Oscillospiraceae bacterium
TATCAGTGCTTTTTTCTCAGCTAAATAGTTGAATATATTTGTCTCATTAACACCTATAATTGGAAGTGTCTCAGCTATATTGGCAATGCTATACATCATACCATCTAATTGCCTATCCATATTAGCTTGCTGTTGGTCAGCCATATCTGAAAGGGAATTTTTAGCAGACAATTCAAGCTCATAATTTACTGTGGCATTAAAAGAAAGAAGACTGTATATAACCAATAGAAAAGAAACAGTTCCGAAAATTATAGTTGTCAGTAAACCACTTTTTTTCATACTTACCTTCTGTTTATTTATTATTAAAAGTCACAAACCGCAACTCTAATTTAGCTAGGACATATAATAGTATTTTATCAACAATACTATACTTTGTCAACATATATAGTAACTGAAATTAAAGCTTTTGTAACCAAACTTTTTCTGTGATTTTGTAACACTTTGGCGTGAATTATACATAATATAGATGGTACAATATCTCAAATCAAAAAAAATTAATTTAACGCTTGACACAACGCACTTCTATGATGTATAATTAATTCAAATTAAAAAATGTTGATTTGAAAATCATCCATTAATTTTGCTACAGGATGAAAATGAGGAGTGGAGATGAACGATCGTAAAAAGGTTGCAAAAATATTTAAAGCACTGTCTGATGAGAACAGACTTTGCATTATTGAACTTTTGCAAACCGGAGAAAAATGTGCGTGTCATATATCACAAGCACTCGGGATCCCTCAGTCAAAGCTCTCCTACCACATGAAGATTTTATGTGAGAGCGATATTGTCTCCTGCTATTATCTTGGTAAATGGACTCATTATAACTTGAAAAATCAAGGGTTGAATAATGTAACTAAGCTTTTAGAACAGATTACTATTAATTAATATAACCAATAAATTATACTTATTATGTTAAAGCCATCAAAAAGATGGTTTTAATTTAAAGATTAATATCAAATTATATTGATTTAAGAAAGGCGGCATACTCAGTATGGAATTTTTAGCTACAGTTTGGGATTTTTTGCAGACACAAATACTCGGCATGAAATGGTTAAACGATGGTGTTGGTGTTTTGCTTGAAAATTTTGGGCTAGATATTGATACAGCAATCGGAGGAAGTGTTCATTTTTTCATCTATGATGTCATAAAGATAACTATTCTTCTCTGTTCGTTGATATTCTTCATCTCATTTGTTCAAAGTTATTTCCCTCCAGAGCGAAGCAAAAGAATACTCGGCAGATTTAAAGGAATTTGGGCAAATATCATATCTGCTCTTCTCGGAACGGTTACCCCATTCTGCTCATGTTCTTCGATACCGTTATTTATGGGTTTTACAAGTGCCGGCCTTCCGGTTGGTGTCACATTTAGCTTTCTTATTTCATCACCTATGGTTGATCTTGGTAGTCTCGTGCTTCTTATGAGTATATTCGGAGCAAAAGTTGCAGTTGTTTATGTCATAGTTGGCCTTATTATCGCAGTTGTTGGCGGAACTATTCTTGATAAAATGGGAATGATAAAACACGTTGAAGACTTTATTCTCACAGCCGGAACTGTTGATATCGATTCACCTTCTCTAACTAAAAAGGACCGTGTAATTTATGCTAAAGATCAGGTCGTTAGCACCTTTAAAAAGGTATTCCCCTTTATTCTAGTAGGTGTTGGTATCGGAGCAGTTATTCATAACTGGATTCCACAAGATGTTATTGAGTCGATACTTGGAAGCGATAACCCGTTTGGCGTTCTAATAGCTACCGTTGTTGGTATCCCTATTTATGCGGATATTTTCGGCACTATCCCCATAGCTGAAGCTCTACTTTCAAAGGGAGCACAACTTGGAACAATCCTTGCATTTATGATGAGCGTTACAACACTTAGTCTCCCCTCTCTTATTATGCTCAAAAAAGCAGTTAAACCAAAGCTTCTTGCAGCTTTTATAGGAATATGTGCAATTGGAATAATAATTGTTGGATATCTATTTAATATTTTCCAGCATCTATTAGTATAAAGAGGTATATCATGGCAAAAGAGTGGTACCCCATTATTGATTATAAAATATGTGTAGATTGCAAAGGATGTTTTGTTCAATGCAAAAAAGGAGTATACGATAAAAACGACTCTGCTGCACCAATCGTTATTAACCCTGAAAACTGCCGTGACCACTGTCATGGATGCGGGACTATCTGTCCTGTTGGAGCTATAACATATTATGGCGAAGATACAGACTGGACTCCACCAAACAGAAAAGATAGTGAAAACAGCAAATGTCCTAATGGCTGTTCTAGTTGCAATTAGTTTTAAAATTATTAGTTTAATTAAATATAAGGAGGATTATTATGGGATTATTTGGTTTTGGTAAAAAGAAAGAAGCTTCGGCTTGTGGTTGTAGTGGTGGTTGCGCACCGGTAAAGGAAACTAAAAAAAGCTACAACGAGAAGGTCGAAGAGCTTGCAGAGTGCGATTGCGGCGGTATGTGCCCTGTATCGGAAATCGAAGCTAAAAAGAGCGCAGAGGCTGGAAGTTGTTGCGGAAGCGTTGATGCAAAAAGCGTTGCAAACGCAAAAGAAAATATGGAAAAAGGCGCATCTGTTAAAGTTTTAGGCTCAGGATGCAAAAAATGCAACGACCTTGAAGCTGCAACAAAAGAGGCACTTGAAACCCTTGGTATGGACAGTAGTATAGATCACGTTACAGATTTCTCGGCAATAGCAGCGTATGGAGTTATGACAACACCAGCTCTAGTAGTCGATGGTGCGGTTGTTTCTTACGGCAAGGTGCTAAAGACTGCTGAAGTTGTTGAAATACTTAAAAAACTTCGC
>CAYJGP010000185.1:0-2701 GCA_964369435.1 uncultured Oscillospiraceae bacterium
TCACCTGCTGAGATGTCGTATAGGTAATAATATTTAGAACCAGCTTCTGAACCGGGAATAAAAACATCTGTAACAGTTACTAAAATTATATCATCTGTTAAAAATTCAATACTATTGGTCACAAGGAAAACAAAATCGGTATCAATATAATCTAAAGATGTAAAGCTATCGATAACATTTTCTTCTAAATCGGTTATTGTAACGGTGTTTAAGTCACTTATATACCCCTTATATTTAAAGGTTACCTCAGCGGCATAGCCTCCTTCTAAAACTTCAAAATCATCAAAAGCGGGCTCATATGGCTCATCTCCATATTCTAAAATAATTACCTCACCATTATCTGAAATTTCAATCGATTCATTCAAAGGGAATTTCAGATAGTCATTAAAGGTGAGTGACTTTACAAACACCATCTCAGTATCTGTGACAGAATAGATATCCACCCCTTCAATATCGACATTATAGCTTGCAATATAATTTTTCGATGGTGAGATAACTGTGTTTTCTATCGAATAGTTTTTTGAATAATCAAACGTTTGCGGCGAAATCACTTCATCGTCTAGGCTGTAATAGTATGAATATCTATATCCGTATCGACTATCAATAGACGAAGCCGCCTCAAATACTCCGTTTTCTGTTTTTATAAACGCAGGAATATAGGTCAAGTTCATCGCTAAGTTACTTTCGATTTCTGTTAAAATCTTCTTTCCTGTGTCAATACTAAAAAATCCACTTATATATTTATTCCGAAGCCTTATGTCCGATTCAACCACCCCAATGACATCACTATCAAAAAAGATAATATCAATAATCCTCGACATTTCAAAGTTGCGATCTCGAATATTAGTGAAGACACCTAGATGATCATACTTATCTGAAGTGTATATCGTGAAAAGATGTTCATCGTTTGAGAAAACATCTGCAGATAATTGATCGTCAGCAATTAAAACCTCATAGTCACCATTTTCAAAAAGGTGCGAATCCAATCTATTTTGAGCTAAAGCATCTGCAAGAAAATTATCGTTTATATATTGCAGATAGTTATCATTATAATAGATAAATTCTTCATCGAAGTATGGATCGTAATCTGCAAAAAGAGCATCGTCTGCATCATCTGCATGATTTCCCTCATCGGTTGAATTACTAGAGCTTGAAGCCTCGCTTTCATCTTGATAGCTACTGCTACAACCGGCTATAGAAAGAGAAACTAAAAACATTAAAACCAATAGATAAATAATCAATCTTTTCATAATCAACCTCATTTCACTAAAGGAATAAAACCAACTATTATAATTACCTTACTTTATTATTATAATAATATAATAACAAAAAAAGTCAACAACATCTATATTTTTTATAGCGACAGGCTTACATACCTATCACACCATGAAAACTAAGGGAGGGTCTTCGTCCCCTCCCTGTGTTTATATTTTTTTGCAGAATTTTATAAAAAGGAGCAACATTATTATATCAAAACTCGCTATCGGACCTCTTTAAAAGCTCTGCTCCTATAGCCTCGATATCATAAAAGTTCGATGTACCCATTATCTCGGAAAGTTTATCTGCACTTATCTCAAACTCAATCATGAAATCAATTACAGTTATGGTTGCATCGCCTTTTGATTTTACCCACTCTTCAAACGCCTCTGTACCTACAAAGTTTATAAGCTTATTGTCTATCGAGAATACTGGATCGAATGGATCATTGAAGTCTATTCCCTCGTTTGATTCTGCAGAAAGACTCTCACTTTCAGAGCGGCTATCATCATTTCCAGGAGGATAGCTTTCTGAAGGGGCACCACTCCCTTGTACTGAGTTGTTGTTACAGGATGTTAATAATAACAATAATAATGTTAATATTAAAAACAACAAAAACAATAATATTTTTTTCATAATAACCCTCTTTTCTCACTCATTTCTTAACCTTCATATAGAAACAATGTACAATAGTACAATAACATATCCACAGATGTAAGACAATATATATGCAATATTTTTATATAATTTGACCATTATTTTCAACGTTTATCGCTATAAAAACCTATTCTTTTTATTAAACGTTTTAAACATTCGTTAAAATAACGATAGTTTATAAAAAAATAAAGCGATGAAAATCCACCACTTTACTCTTTATTAATATTAACCACCTATGCTATTGACTACTTCTCTTCAAACATATCTTTACCGACGCCGCATAACGGACAGGTAAAATCTTCACTGACATCTGCCCACGCTGTGCCCGGCATGATTCCATCTGCACCTTTTTCCTCGTCGTATTCCCATCCACAAACTGTACAAACATATTTCGCCATAATAACCCCTCCTGTTTAAATTTGGTAAGATAATCATATCACATAAACTTTTTTATGTAAACAATTATTTTGTTATACCGAGCGGTTTATATAGTATTTTAGTAAAACTTACGAATTTGCATATTACAAAATTTGTAGAAATTTGCATAATTTTGCCGATTAATAGGTGATTTTATAAAACTATTCAGTGGTAGTATTTATTCTCGTGCCATTCATTTAACTGCTATATTTTGTTTGATATGTTGTATCTTCTCTAGCTATCTTAATTTGTAACTAAAAAGAGCGGATTACTCCGCTCTTTAAACTACATATATTAAACTTAGATATATTTAGTTGTTGAAACTTTAACTCCAGGACCCATTGTTGAAGCAAGAACACAGCTTTTGATG
>CAYJGP010000186.1:0-2632 GCA_964369435.1 uncultured Oscillospiraceae bacterium
AAACCACTAAAAAACAGCTCCCATACATCACCAAGGTTTATAATTAAGCTATCAAATAGAAAGCTAAAAAATCCACCTATATCTATACCGTTGTCTACTATATTTTCATAATCTAGCCCATCCAACCCAGAAGCACCAACTACACCTGTAAAAAGAGAAACAAAAACCAAAATCATAAACAACTTTTTATTAATCATAATCTCACACCGAATCAATATAGCTTATTACTTGCGATAGAACCGAAGTTATAAGAGGTAACATAACAGCCACTATCGCAAAGTTTCCAAATACAATAATAAGCATTTTATAACTTGTCATACCAAGATCTTGACAGACACTTCCCAATATTTCAACTGCAATACTGATTAAAAAAACGCGCACAATAATCGATACAATCTCACCGCTCTCATCGTTAAATGAGATTATAGCCCTAATTTCTTCCAAAAGTGGCATAAAATTCGTTATAGCATAGATTGCAAAAACAATAATCGAGGCTGTTATTAGCAGCGGATACACCCCACCTAAAACATCCCTTAAAGCGTATGAAATTATTGAAACGATAAAAATCCCACCAAGCACCGTAATTGTAGTCATAAACTGAATACCGATCGAACCGTTTCAAACAACTGCGCTATTTCGTCAATCACCATCATAAGTACCACAACAAGACCTGATATAGTCACCATCATCGCCTGCTCATCTCTACCTGATTTTATTAAGATTTGGTTTAAAACAGAAATGATAATACCAATTCCAGCTATCCTAAATATAAGCTCAACTTCCATAAAACACCTCTATATAAGCATTATTGCTAAAATAAAAGAAACTCCAAAACTAAGTGTTATATAGAGTTTTTTATTCTTTGCATATTCCTCATTTTGCACAATGACACTGCGTTGCATTTCGCTTTTCAAAAACAAAAGTTTCTCTATCTGTGTCTCTTCGCTATCTCTTCCTATAACTTTTATAATCTTATATAATTCACGTTCATAAGGATAGTTTCTATCATCTATAAAGCTTCTCTCACATGCATAGCTAATATCAGAGCTTTTTATAAACTCTTCATAAAACATCTTTAATGTCAAAAATACTGTATACCGCTCATCTTTATGAAGTTTAGTTATAATCTCATCTGTTTTTAGCTTTCTGTATTTTATAAGTTCTATCGTATCAAACACAACTGATATCAAAAGGTTATAGCATTTCAGCTTCTTTTTTTCTTCATTTACTTTGTAAGCACCAAATAGGCAGCCACCAAAAACAATTAATATCGCACCAACTATTTTCATCAGCCACCATCCTCAACAAATAATTCAAATCGCTCACCTGGTTTGCTAAGTACCGCAAATGTATCAAAACAGCCTGCCTTCACAAGATTTGCAATCCCCTCTTTTTGCATAGCTTCTTTAAAGTTCCCTGCGTGAACAGTCGCAATAAATGATGCACCACAAACCGTTGCAAAAAAAATCTCTTCAGCCTCCCTCTGAGATCCTATCTCATCACATGCGATATAATTAGGTGACAGCGTTCTTGTTGCAAGGATAATACCTTCGTTTTTCGGATATCCATTTAGTAAATCAACATTTACACCAAGGTTGAGATTACCATCAAACGCTATCTCTCCTCGCTCATCTATAACTGATACCTTTTTACCTTTAATCGATAGGTTTTTTATCACATCGCGAAGAAGGGTTGTTTTGCCGCAGTTTGGAGGCCCTATTATAAGAAGCCCCTTAAAATCATCTTTGGTAATTCTTTTACCATCAGCGTCAATATCTGCCGCAAATCGCAGATTAAACCCACTAATGTCACGAAGCGACTCAACTGCACCGGTATCTGATAGGACAGCTGTTCCAAAAAATCCCACACGGCAACCAGAAGGAAGGGTTATATATCCGTTTCGTATTTCATTTTTGTAAGAATGCAAGGAATAGTTTAAAAGTCTCATATATGATCTCTCAATCTCATCACTCGAAACTACTCTCTCACCAAGTAAAACTATCCCCTTATTTGTTACAACCGATACTGGGTTTTTGTTTCTAATGCGAAGTTCAAAAAGAGTGTATCCACCTAGCGCGCAAATTTTTGTGAATACATATTGATATAAACCTTCATCTAAAAAACTTAGCACTTCTTTTAATTTACTCTTGTCCATAAAATCACCTAATAACTAATATTAAAAAAAGGACAAAGTTAGAACAAAAAAAGGAAACAATCAATCCTAATTCAAAAATGAACACCATCGTTCAACTTGAAATGGTAATGACCGTTCCCTCTATCTGTTAATATTAATGCTGTACGCTACTCACCTATATAAGTAAATCTTATAAAAGTTTCACCATCACGCTCTACCTCTTCACTCCACATCGAAGCAGGACGCACCCAAATTCCACCCTCACCATAAAGCGCTTTATATACGACATACTCATCAAGCGTCTCGCTGTGTTTTGCTGTGTATAGTAGTTGATATTCATTCCCCTTAAAATGACGGTATCTGCCAGGTTTAAGATTATACTGCATAAATTACCTCCGAATTATAATGTAACTGATATGGCTTATATTGTACACACTAACCCATAACAATAAAAAAACCAACCAGATACCTGATTGGAATTTTGGAGGCGCCACCCGG
>CAYJGP010000187.1:0-2619 GCA_964369435.1 uncultured Oscillospiraceae bacterium
GTTGGATATTTTGCGCAGTGCAATCCATCTGATGAGGACTATGCGAGAGCAGAAGAGAATATATCTAAGGTTTCATCAGTCGATTATATCGCAACCCATATAGCGCCCGCTAAAATCCATAAGATTATGAGCGGTGAGAGAGAGGAAACCCTTCGTATCACAACTTTTTTAGAGCAGGTTCGAAGTAGGCTAAAATTTACCCAGTGGTATTTTGGTAGGTATCACAAAGATAAACTAATACCACCGCAGTTTACAGCTGTATTTAAAGAGGTTGTGGCTGGAAAATAAAGTTTTAAAAGGCAGATGAAAATTTGCCTTTTAATATTTTTGGAGGTTTTTAAATGAAGACTGTATTAAATTTTAGTAGCGGAAATGCTCTTTTACTGCCATCGAAATACAAAGATGACGATGTTCGGTTTTCAGATAGCTTAGCTTTGTTTTTTATCGAGCAATATACAAAATCAGGCGATGTTGTTTTTGATCCGTTTGTTGGTTTTGCAACAACGGTTTTAGCGGCTGAAAAGCTTGGGCGAGTAGGCTATGGGATTGAGGTTTTAGAGGATAGAGCAGACTATATAAAATCGGTGGTTAAAAATAAGGATAATATTATCTGCGCATCAGCACTAGAATTAGATGATATATCGCTTCCAAAAATAGATTTCGTCTTAACCTCACCTCCGTATATGAGCAAAAACAACCACCCACAGTATCCATTTGCAGGTTACGAGATAACAGGCCAAAATTATAACGACTACCATGCTGATCTTAAAAAAGTGTTTACAGCGATAAAAAGCAAAATGAATTTTGGTGCAACAGCTGTTATCGAGGTTAGTAATGTAGTTAATGATGGAGTTGTAACATCGCTTGCATTTGATATTGCAAATAGCGTTGGTGAAGTTCTGAAATTTGAGCGGGAGATAGTTATAAACTGGGATAACGGAAAACCATCTAATAATTACGGTTATGGATATGACCATAGCTACTGCTTAGTATTTAAAAACAAATAGGAGGGTTTATGATAACATCAAACATAGCATTTTATCCGACGGTTTCTATAGATGAAACAGAGAAATTTTATTGTGATATTATAGGGCTTTCAAAAGTTTTTGGAAATGAGAGCTTTGTTGTTTTTGATTGTGTAAAAGGGTATTTTGGTTTTGTCTTAACAGATGATGAGAGTAAAATACCAAAAGGACTTTGTCTCTCATTAAATTGCGATAGTGAAGTTGCGGTTGATGAGCAGTATAAAAGAGTTTTAGCGCTCGGAGCGGATGTTTTATCGCCTCCTAAAAAACATGATAAATTTCCAGTCTATTCATTTTTTATAAATGAGCCAAACGGCTATCTTTTAGAATTTCAGAAGATAGAGGGAATTTTGATTTAAGAGGTGACTTATGAGTTTTGATACTAAAAAACTAAAGTGGACAAACTGTCCTAAAAATTATATTATTACCGATGAAAAAATAGAAATCACAACCGAGCCACATACTGATTTATGGCAGAGAACATACTATAAATTTAGAAACGATAATGCTCCTATTTTACAGATGGAAACGGACAAAAAAGAGTTTACATTTGAGACCTTAGTTTCTTTTGATAGCAAGCATAATTTTGATCAAGCGGGAATAGCGCTTTATCTTGATAGTGAAAACTGGGTAAAATCATCAATTGAATATGGAAACTCCAAAACTGCTTTTCTCGGTGCCGTTGTGACAAATAACGGATATTCCGACTGGTCAACAAGCGAGATTTCAGCAGAAATTAAGAGCATGTGGTTTCGTCTAAGCCGCCGAGGAGATGATTTTTGCATTGAGAATTCTTATGATGGCGAGCGGTATCAACAGATAAGAATATGCCATCTATTTAATGCAAAAGAAACTATAAGCTTTGGGGTTTATGCTTGCAGTCCTGAAAAGTCTTCATTTAAGGCAACATTTACCGAGTTTAAAATGACCGAGTGCAAGTGGAAGTTGCACGAGGGACAACAACCAGATTCCGATTTAATTTAAATATGTGGGATAAGAAGAGAGCGATGTGAAATCACATCGCTCTTGTTTTTGTAGTATTAATTTATACAAGAATAAGAAATTTTTATAGCAACTACAAAAATTTGCAAAAAAGATTGAGATAATCGTTAATAAAAAATAATATCTATAACAGCAAGATTATTGATTAAATATAATCGTTTTGCTATACTTAAGATAAGTTAATTAGAAAGGTGGTATTCAATATGAAAAAGCAAATACCTTTATTGATGATAATAGTCATAGGAATTGCCATTGGGATAACGCTTTTGTTTTTACTAATAAACAACGAAGATGATTCATATCTATATTTTGAGGGTGAGAATTCAGACTGGTCAGCATCTTTAGATGTGAGATATGATGAATCATATAGCGATTCTTCTTCTGTTGTTGTTTCCCAAGGGTTTCGTTCTGATTTTATATTAGAGTATAAAGGCGATATAGATAACTTATCCCATATTGGTAGCTTTAATATCTCATATAGAGTTTCAGGTAATTCATTTGATTCGTATTCAGGGAGTTCTCAATCTCCTCCGCCCAAGAGAATTACCCAAAGCGGTTCTGGCACGGGAGATCCTTTAAAAGAGGATGATGA
>CAYJGP010000188.1:0-2584 GCA_964369435.1 uncultured Oscillospiraceae bacterium
TAGCTATCGTAAGAAAAAGCCGAAGTAGCAACGTCAATCGTCTGTCCGAGGAATCTTGGGTTTAAAAATGTTGGTAAAATCGCTCGAAACAAAACAGTGCTTGTAAGCAAAATCGAAACAACACTTTCAAGCGAAAGCCTTAAAAATGTTCTTATGTCTACTATGTACTCTTTAGTTATCAACTTCGCAACAAGGTATATTACAAGGAAAATAACTGTTGAGTAAAAAAACATATAATTTGTCATAAGTAGAGCTGCTGCGGATATCGCAAACCACCCCTTTTTCCTATCGAGAACCGCACAGTCAAGCGCCCAGAAAAGGAGCGGTATTAGTGCATAGCTATCTAAGAAGTGGTAATTCATATTAAAAAAAACAGTTCCTGAAAACACGAACAGAAGACTTGCAAACAGAACATTCTGCCATTCTTTTAAATATCTTTTAAAATACATAGCTGACGAAAGCCCCATAACGCCAAACTTTAGTATAGCGAATATGCCGACAAAATAAATATAGTTCGTATCACCCGGGATAAGATAATAAATAATTGAAAACGGTGATAGAATGTTATAAAAACCGAGAAGATTGAATATATCTCCTCCAATTCCGAAATTATCAGCCCAAACTGTCCCCGAAATTATATGGCTCTTTGCGCTATCCATAAAAGTTATCTGTTGAAAATTAAAGTCGGTGCCAAGGGTGAACGCACCACCGTTTGCAGCCATTACAGGAATAATAAATAGAGCCGAAACAACTGATGATACCAGAAAGCACAACAGCGGCAGTCTTAAATTTAACTTACCTTTTAACATCTATTCCTCATTTCCCCAATAGTTAAAATTTCCCTCTGCGATAAACGCATCGAGCTCTTCTTCTGTGTATCTTGTCATAAATAAAACAAACTGTTCTGATGTGAATATCATCTGGTAGTAACCACTCTCAACAAGTGGGGCAAATTTTTCAGGTTCTGATGTTAAGTAAATAGTATTTTCATCCGCAATGCCTGCTAGCAAATTAGCAGTGGTGGCAGCTCTATACTCAGACATCTGCTCGTTACTATTTCGTGCCGCAAATGATGCATTGATATATCCTCCGCTTTTCCCTGCTCTAATAGCAAGCTCTATCCCTCCATTTGGAACAATTATAGAGGTATCTTCCAAGTTTATAAAGGTATCAAAATCTACAAATGCCCTGTCCCAAAAGGAGTGTGTGAAGTATGGTGTTTTTATCTGTGTGTCGTCAGTTTCAATTTCACCGTTAAAGTAGCTTTGTTTTCTCCCGATAACACCAGAAAAATCATACAACTGAACTGCAAAAACAACTGCAGCTAAAACTATTGGTAGGTATTTTATTTTTGGTACTTTTATCCTCGATAACATATAGAGAACAAAGATAAAAACAAGGTATACAACTATCCAAGCAAATCTACCGCTTGCCCTGAAAATTGATACAAATTCATAGATAAAAGTTGGCAATGGTATTGTTAGCAGAACAGTGCTTCCAAATGTAACTATATTCGATAGCGCAAAAAACAAAAGAATTAATGAAACTATAAATAGTGCAAGATGCCTTTTAAATAGCGCTATTAGATTATCTCTCTGCTTTTTTATTACTAACTCATAGATAAACAGCCACAAATGCAACTATTACACCAAAGCCGAGGTAGTTAAATCCTTCAATTTGGTATATATTCGCAATCGACTGTGGCGACAATATTTGTGACCACTCTGAAAATCCGACACTCTGTGGGTTTACAAAGTTTATTGGGTTTAGTGAAAAAACTCCAAATCCATATGCTTCAGCTCCTCCTGAAACATGAAACATCCCTATAACAAATCCTATAAAAAGCGTTGCCACAATTGAACCTAGTAACGAAAGTGCACTTTTTCGATATTCTCTCGCTGATAATGCCCATTCGATACAAAATGCTAGCGAAATTGCATATGTAAAAGGTAAAAAGTATGGATGTATAGTTATTGATAGAGCATTTATAATAGCAAGAGGTATAAAACTTCTAATACATTTGTTTTTATAAGATACAAAATAATAGTAAAGTGCTGCAATTATTAAATAGTGACTCGTGAGTGCTGTATGACGAAACGCCCTCTCAATCATAATAGGTGAAAGAGAAAATAAAAGCGACCCTATAAGGCTAAAAACAAAATTCTTGCTAAACAAATCTATAAGCAGTGCAGAAAATCCACCCATTAGCATGAAACAAAGCGCTACATATATACCAAAGTACTGAAATGTTGTTGGTAAAATAGGGGATAGAATTTTAAAGAATATTGCAAATAGCGGTATTGAGTCGGTATATATAACTGAATTTCCAAATGGATATGCTATTCGCTCGGTTACACCAATGGGAAAAGTCCAGTCAGAGTTTCTGTAAAGCATCCAACCAGCATAGTGCTGCGCTGAATCGTTTTCGATATATCCGGTGGTGCAGAAAAAATCATTTATAGGGTTTAGTGTGTGATAGTCAAATATAAGAAGAAATATCAGAAATCCTAAAATAGCTCCACCGCAAAACAGAGCAAGCTTGCGATGGTTATAAATTAGTTTCATCTATATTGCTCTCTTTCGT
>CAYJGP010000189.1:0-2493 GCA_964369435.1 uncultured Oscillospiraceae bacterium
CACTCATAACTTGTAAAACCTCCTTGATAATAAAATGGGGTGCAGATGCGCCTGCGGTAATTCCGACAGTTTTCGCATCCCTGAACATAGAAGTATCAATCTCTTCTCCGCTCTCTATAAGATAACATTTGCAGTTACTGCTGCAAATTTCAAATAGCTTTAAAGTGTTACTGCTGCTCCTATCTCCTACAACGAAAATAACATCGCAATCCAAAGAAAGTTTATATGCTTCCTTTTGTCGCTTTTCCGTTGCACTACATATTGTATCAAATATTTTCATATTTGTACATACTTCTTTTGATAGTTTGGTTAAATCGTCCCATTTTTGGGTATTAAATGTCGTTTGAGCAACTAATATTACATATTTTTCAGCTAAATTTTCCAAACTATATAGCTCTTTTAGTTCATTTGCATTGGCGACAACATAATTTTCCCCTTTGCAATGTCCACGAATAGCTATAACTTCGGGGTGATTTTTATCCCCTGCGATGATAACAGTTTGCGCTTCTTTGACAATATTGTGAATATTCGACACAAATGGGCAGGTAGCATCGATATAAGGTATATTTTGTTCTGCAAGCTTTGAATATACAGATGCGCCAACACCGTGGCTTCTTATAACTACCTTTTTCCCGGCTGCATCTGATAGGTCATTTATAACATAGGCGCCTTTCTCTTCGAGTGAAGAGACAAGCTTTTTATTGTGGATAATAGGGCCTAGGGTAACGATATTATTCGAGTTTATTACCGCCTGCTCTACCATTTTAACGGCTCTATCAACTCCAAAGCAGAATCCTGCGGTTTTAGCTAAAACTATCTTCAAATTTCCTCACCGCCAAGTTTTGCTATTTTACCACGGATAACCTCAGTTGCTCTTTTAAGACTTTTTCTATCAGTTGTAATATCGCCGAGGTCCTCGTTTTTTATTGCTTCACCATAAATAACTGTAATCTTGCGAAAAGCAAAAACTTTACCATGTTTTGTCTTGATATAACAGGGGATAATATCAGCGCCTGTTGCCGCAGCAAGATATACAGCGCCACTCTTAAAGCGTCCGAGTTTTCCATTTTTACTTCTGGTTCCTTCGGGATATAGTCCGAGTTTTTTGCCTTCTCGAAGCTTTGATTTAGCAAGCTCGATAGCATCCATGTCTGCGGTTCCACGATCTATTGGGAAAGCGCCGATACCTCTTGCCAAAAATCCAAATATGGGAATTTTAAAAAGCTCGGATTTTCCCATAATATCTATCCCATCGGGTATAGCGCAAACCGCCATAACAGGGTCGATAAATGATATATGGTTTGAGCAAACTATAACTCCCTTTTTGCCTTTGACATTCTCGATGCCTTTATACTCGGCGAAAAAGATAATCTTAGTTAAGAACCAGAGCAAGTAATGAAAAAATTTATACATTGAACTTATCCTTTATTGCTTTTTTAATTATTTCGACCGACTGTGAGAATTCGTTCCCGGTAGTATCGATTAGAATGGCATCTTCCGCCTGTTTTAGCGGTGCGACTTCGCGTGTTGAGTCGTTATGATCTCTCTCTTTAATTTCTGCTAAAATGGTATCGTATGATATATCTGATCCTTTTGCGCAAAGCTCTAGAAATCTTCTGTTAGCTCGGTCTTCCGCTGTTGCTGTTAGGAAAATTTTAAGCTCTGCATCGGGAAGAACTACTGTTCCGATATCTCGTCCATCCATAATAACATCGTTTGTTTTTGCGATATTTCGCTGTAAATCCATAAGGAATTCTCGAACCTGAGCAAATGCCGAAACATCACTAGCCGCCATACTGCATTCATTTTGCCTTATAGCCTCGGTCACATCTTCGCCATTTAGGAAAACTCTCTGTAGACTATCAACGTATTTGAAGTTTACAGTGAGCTCGCAAAGTCTTGATAATACAGCGCTCTCATCTCGAGTATCAACGCCTGCGCGGAGCATATAAAGCCCAACAGCACGATAAAGCGCTCCTGTATCCACATAAATAAAAGAAAGCTCACTGGCAACTTTTTTAGATATCGTACTTTTGCCAGCACCCGAAGGCCCGTCTATTGCAACATTTTTCATAATTAAACATTCCTTTTTTCTATTTTAAGCTATGTCTGTAAAATATATTTCATTGCGAAAGACTAAACTACAGACAAACTATATTTACACTATCAAAGTTGCTATTAAAAACTATCTCTTTTCTATCTCATCTGCAACCGCTGCTGCTGTTGCGAATGCAATTTGAAGATTAAATCCGCCTGTATAACCATCAACATCAAGAACCTCGCCTGCAAAAAATAAGTTTTGAACAAGCTTTGACTCAAGGGTTTTCGGATTGACTTCATCAGTGCATACACCGCCACGTGTTATGATAGCTTCGTCTATCGGGCGGAATTTCGATAGAGTTAGAGGGATATTTTTCAAAAGTGAAACAATGATGTTCCGCTCCTCTTTTGTTATTAGGTTTACCTTTTTTAACCCATCAATACCCGAAAGTT
>CAYJGP010000190.1:0-2459 GCA_964369435.1 uncultured Oscillospiraceae bacterium
CTGATGTTGAACCACCAACAACTATTGTGCCTTCTGGCTGTGTTGACTCAAAGCTCTCTGTTGTAGCTTCAACTGCTATGAAACCTTCTTCTTCAACTATTGCCTGAGCTTCTGCTGTGAATATAAAGTCGATAAGCTCCTGTGAAACTGCATCTAAGTCAGCTCCTGATAGAGTTGCTATATTGAAAGGTCTTGCAACTTTATACTCGCCGCTGTTTATATTCTCAATTGTAGCCTCTACTCCGTCAACCATGATTGCTTTAACTGAACCATCAAGTGAACCAAGTGAGATATAACCGATTGCCGCAGGGTCTGATGCAACCGCTGTCATTACTTTACCAGTACCATCTTGTACTACTGCGTCAAGAGTTGTTCTATCGCCGTTTTCGCCATCGTCAATTCCTGTTATTTCTGTGAATGCACCACGTGTTCCTGAACCGTCCTCACGTGTGATTACTGTTATAGCACCAAGATCTGAACTTCCTGCTTCTGATGATGAAGATGAATCTCCGCCAGCTTCTGATGAAGATGAGCTATCTCCGCTTCCTCCACATGCTGCTAGTGAAAGTGCTAAAACCGATACAAGTCCTAGAGTTATTAACTTTTTAAGTTTCATTCTTAAAGTCTCCTTTTAATCTTTTCTCTTAATTTTTCTTACAGGTATGATTATAGTTTTGCTTTGTAAAGTTTAAAATATGGTAAATGTAAAATCGATGTAAAGTGTGAATTTTATATTAATTTAAAATAAATTAACATCTAATATAGAATTTTAAATGGATTTCTGTTATAATAAACGACAGATTAATATAAGAGGTGTATATAATGGAAGAAGTATTTGTTTCATATCTTTCTATTCTCGGTCTACACGGCGGAACAATTGTAGCTCGTGATGAAATGATGTTTTACCAGACAAAAAAGAATTTACCTGAGCATGTTAAATATTTTGAAATGTTTTACAATAAAATAATTGAGATAAAGCTATGTAAAACAGCATTTTTCTTTCCAGGCCTTTACATTACATTTAAAGATGATAAAAACTATACCGTTAAATATAAGTTTCTTATCTTTAAAAGAGAAAAACTGCTCAACATTTTAAGAAATAAAGATATTGAGATTGTTGAAGGGTAGTTTCTTTAAATCAAAACAAAACCTCGTCCTACATAGGGCGAGGTTTTTCTTTATAACTGCTATATTAATCTAATCTTCCAACTTAACCCTTGTGCCCACTATGAGCTCTTTTGCATACGGAAGGCTTAAAATCCAATCGCAAACAATCTTCCACTCATCTAGTTTATGGCCTTTTCTCGAATAGTAGATGTTAGCTAGGGTTTCGTAGTTTAAAGTACAGGTACGAAGCTGATTATAGCTTGATGGTAACAGCTGAATCATATTGTACCAGTATTTTTTATCTTTGCTCTCAACAAATTTCACCCTCATCTCTTCTAAAAACAGGATAAAACTCTCCATCTGCGCAGTCGCATCATCTGTTAACTTATCGACGCTAAAATCGGATAATTCAAAGGATTTTGAGTGAATTTTATGCATAGTGCTTGTTGAGTTTGCAACGGTTGAAACTTTATATGTGTCATATTCTTTCCACCAGTAGAGTGGCGCTTCTATATCTACAGAGACCAAAATTTGGCGGATAAACTTTCTGTGGTCGCTCCCCGCTCTGCAAAGTCTTGATGCAAGATCGAGGTCGTTTTGTCCAAGGATATAGTTTCCTTTATCGTCATAATAGCTATCTGAGCGCGCCCAACTATTCATCGGGTTTCGAGCTCCCCTTATAGCGTTTTCCATATTCATAACACAGTCTCTTGATATTTTAAGCATATTTCCATAACTCCTAACATTAAAATCCTAAAAAGATTATAGCATACGAGTTTGGTTAAAACAACTATCTAGTTTCTATGTTAAGCTAGTCAATTTGAAAAAAACAGCCCTATGTGATATAATTATTTACAGTTTTTTCAATTTGTTATGTTTAATTTACTTTTAGTCTTAAATAGGAGTATTTATGAAAGCTAAAACTATTACAATAGCTGCCGTATTAAGCCTAATTATAGTATCTCTGGTTGCATTTTTTCTAATGCAAAAATCAGAATCAATTATAATATCAGATACATTTAATATAGATATTCCAACAGAAGAAACTGTTACAGTAGTTGATAATAAGGGAGCATTTGGCGAGGGAACTCGGTATAGAATTCTAGAATTTTCAGAGGATAATTCCGCCTTGCTCGCAAATTATATTTCAGAAAATATCCGTTGGAGCAACTTTTATCCAATACCACAAGAGCTTATAGAGATTGTAAACTACTATAACATTGAGCTTCCGAGTATCTCGCACGGTAGATATATTTATGAATATGATGTCGATGCATTCTATCCAAACTCCGATCTACCTTCCTCATTTAATTTGAAATTGCTAATATATGATTTTAACAGTAAAATGCTGC
>CAYJGP010000191.1:0-2449 GCA_964369435.1 uncultured Oscillospiraceae bacterium
GCTTTTGAGTTGTAGTCAGCTATTGTTAGGAAAACATCACATCTCTCAGCAAACTGCTCTGTAGACCATGTACCAACAGCTGCTGTTTTAACTTCGCCGTCTCCAGCATCTGGGAATGTTTCATCTATCCAAGCTGATGCCATTTCGTTAACGCCAACACCAAGGTCGTGCATCGAAACGCTTATACCAACATCAAAGCTTTCTGTGTCTGAAGGCATCTGGTCAACTATTACAACATGGATACCAGCTTCGCGAGCTTTTTTCATTGCGTCTGCGCAGATTTCTGGATCAACAGGGTATACAACGATAGAATCAACTTCCATTGTTATGAAGTTTTCAATGTTTGTAACCTGTGCACTTGCATCGCCGTCAGCTGATAGAGTTGTTAGCTCGACATTAGAAGCATCTGCTACTGCGTTCTCCATCTCTGATACAACTTTCATTGTAAACTCTGTGCTACTTGAACCCATCGATAGACCGATATGGTATTGCTCGGCTGCTTCGCCGTTTGATTCACTCGAGCTGTCGCCTTCTGCAGAAGAGCTGCTATCAGATCCTCCCGAACAAGCTACTAGTGATAAACCAAGTGTCATTGCTAAAAGTAATGCTAGAATTTTCTTTTTCATTTTAGTTCCTCCATTTTTATGTAGAAGTTATTTGTCTACAAATATTAGATATTAATATAAAAAACTTTTAATAAAGTCTTTTATAAATCTTATTTGCATAATACTCAAGATATTCTAGAATGTCAATATGAAAACTAAATTTTCTACATATTGTGGTCATTCTGGGGTATGTTTTTGTTTATATTGCCAAAACGATCTACTTTGTTCGATTGAGTTTTTTGAAAAAGTAATCTGACAAAAGAAAATGCCTGCAACCTAATTCAAATTATCTTGAACAGATTGCAGGCATATTTTTGTTTTTTTATTCTATTTTTCGTATTCATCTAAGAAGTTTCGGATGAAATAGAGTGCAGCACCTCTCGCGGCGGGATAGTCGGTGATATACTCAAAAGAAATTGTTCTATCTGAAATATCAAAATCGGTCTGAAGTCGTATTAATTCTTTTAAGGTGATGAGATCTTCATCGGTCATATATTTTCGAAGTAGCCCACCTATGATGATATCAACATCCATGACCATCAAAACATTGTGCAGAGTTTGTGCAAGGTAAGATAGATATATATCCCAGATGATTTGCGCTCTCTCATCACCATCGCGCAACAGCTCAAAAAATTTATCGGTGGAATATCCTGAAAGTCTTCCAAGAGCGTGGGCACTACAATAGCACTCGGTACAGCCATGCTGACCACAATAACACTGCTCCCCATCCTTGACAAGCTTCATATGTTCAATAAGCTGTCCTCTACCGTGGTTGCCACGATATAAGTTGCCGCTTATAATAGATGCGCTACCGAGATTGTGGTTTAGAAAAATATAGCTTGAGTCGCGAAGGTTTGGACGGTGAAAACTCTCGGCAAAGGCTGCGGTCTCGCTATCGTGCATTAGAATACACTCTCTGCCAATATACCGCTCAAAACTTTCAGCTGAAAGCTCTTTGTTGTGGAGTATACGGCTGTAAACAAGTTTTTTGTGTTTTAAATCCGATATACCTTGGGTTGCGACAGAAATTCCAAGTATTTTATCGTCGGAATAGTTTGACAACTCGATGAACTGAGAAATAAATGCACAAACCTTTTCAAGATATTCTTCGCTGTCGGAATATTTCAAGTCGAGCTTATTAATTGCTATTGCTTCGCCATATAGATTTAGCATAACAACTACAATATGTTCATAAAGAATCTCCACACCAACAGCGACCTTTGCATCTTCAACACACTGCAAAACTGCAGCCTTTCTGCCTCCAGTTGATTCGTAGAAACCGGCGGTGCGAATTACCCCCTCAGATAGCAAAGCGCTTATATTCTGATTTACCGTAGGCAAACTCTGCCCGAGTGAAAAAACAATTTCTTGTTTCGAGCATTCTTTATTTTTATAGATATACCTATATGTTTCTCGCTTATTAGATCTTTTAATCTCCGGTGCAGTTGCCATACATACCCACCTTTTGTAAATGTGATTTATAAAACTATCAATATAATACTGTTTTATTTATTAGTTGTCAAATATTGGGGTATAAAAATACATTTAAGCTTTAGAAGGTAGAGGGCAGAGGGCAGAGGGCGGAAGGCAAAAAGCGGAAAGCGGAAGACAGAAGGCAGAGGGTGTGGTGTTGTTTCTTTGGCAAAATCAGATGTTTTACAGCTAACCTTTAGCAATGTTAAACAAATAACAAAGCGTGTTTTTCATAGTTATGTAGAAAATACAATATCGTATTGACATAGGTTTTACAAAGTGATAACATTACTTCAACGATAAAGTAACGCTTAGTAATCTATCCGCAATATTGTTATTATTCATAATAATATTAAAATATTCGGCAAAAC
>CAYJGP010000192.1:0-2261 GCA_964369435.1 uncultured Oscillospiraceae bacterium
TGCATTTGTATCACAGTGACTTCCTCCTTAAAGTTTCGTTATTTAACCTTCTCAACAATCTCCACAACTCTCCATCTTTTGTCCTTTGAGAGCGGTCTTGTCTCCATAATAGCTACCTTATCGCCAATGCTACACTGATTTGTCTCATCGTGTGCTTTAAGTTTAATGGTACGCTTTACGATTTTTTTGTATAGTGGGTGCTTTACGCTGTCCTCGATTTTAACAACAACTGTTTTATCCATCTTGTTGCTTGAAACAACGCCAACCCTTGTTTTACGAAGATTTCTATCCATATCTTAAAGTCCTCCCTTCTACTTTGAATCAGCTTTTAGCTGATTTTCCTTGATGACGGTGAGAACTCTTGCGATATCTCTCTTAACGTCTTTTAATTTAAGAGGATTTTCAAGCTGATTTATCGCGTGCTGAAAGCGCAGGTTAAATAGCTCTGACTTTAAGTCGCGAAGCTTAACTTGTAGCTCCTCTGCTGTCAATTCACGAATTTCTGTAGGTTTCATTATTCCTGCACCTCCTTCTCTCTCACGATAAACTTGCACTTAATAGGTAGTTTGTGCGATGCAAGTCTCATAGCCTCTCGTGCAAGCTCTTCCGAAACTCCGCCGATTTCAAACATAACTCTACCTGGTTTTACAACAGCTACCCAGTATTCTGGTGAACCTTTACCTGAACCCATTCGAGTCTCAGCTGGTTTCTCTGTTACAGGCTTATCGGGGAATATCTTTATCCATACCTGTCCGCCCCTCTTGATGTATCTTGTCATCGCGATACGAGCAGCCTCTATCTGATTTGAAGTAATCCATGAAGGCTCGGTTGCAACTAGACCAAAATCACCGTAAGTGATAGTGTTTCCACGTGTCGCTTTACCTTTCATTCTGCCCCTGTGAACTCTTCTGTACTTTACTCTTTTAGGTAACAGCATTACTTTTTGCCTCCTTCTGATGCAGATTTTAAGTTGCCGCTGAGTACCTCACCTTTGTATATCCAGACTTTAACGCCTATCTTACCATAGGTAGTATCAGCTTCTGCTGTGCCGTAATCAATATCGGCTCTCAGTGTCTGGAGGGGAATTGTTCCCTCGTGGTAGTTTTCAGCTCTCGCGATATCAGCGCCGCCAAGACGACCTGAAACTTGAGTTTTGATACCTTTAGCACCGAGTTTCATTGTTCTTCCGATACACTGTTTCATAGCTCTTCTAAAAGAAATTCTTCTCTCAAGCTGTGAAGCGATGTTCTCAGCAACAAGTTGTGCTGACATATCGGGAGATTTAACCTCAACTATATTGATGTAAACTGTTTTGCCAAGCATTTTCTCACACTCAGCTTTTAGTTTTTCAATCTCACTGCCGCCGCGTCCAATAACTATACCCGGTTTTGCACAGTGGATGTTGATTCTTATCTTAGTAGCGTCCCTCTCGATTTCAATCTTGGGCACACCCGCCTGATAGAGGCGTTTCTTTAAGAATTTACGAAGATTATAGTCAGATACAAGCAGATCGCCGAAATCACTTTTCTTTGCAAACCAACGGCTGTCCCAATCTTTTATAACTCCGACCCGAAGTCCATGTGGATTTACTTTTTGACCCATACTCTACCTCCTCGCCTATTCTTTTTCAGCCACAACTAAAGTTATGTGGCTTGTTCTTTTTAGTATTCTAAACGCTCTTCCCTGTGCTCTTGGTCTCATTCTCTTAAGAGTTGGGCCTTGCGTTGCGTAACACTGACTGATATATAGTCTGCTAGCGTCCATCCCGTGGTTGTTCTCAGCATTAGCTACAGCTGATTTCAACAGTTTAAGGAGAGGCTCACAGGCTGCCTTATTTGTATGCTTCATAATTGCTTCAGCCATCTCGACATCTTTATTTCTTATAAGGTCGAGGACTATCTGCACTTTACGAGATGAAATTCTCGCATATTTTAAAAATGCTTTAGCTTCCATATTCTTCTCCTCACCTTACTTTCTATTAGATGTTTTCGAGCCAGCATGACCCTTATAAGTTCTTGTTGGTGCGAACTCACCGAACTTGTGTCCTACCATATCCTCTGTAACATATACAGGAACATGTTTTCTGCCGTCGTGGACGGCAACTGTATGGCCTACGAAATCAGGGAAAATTGTCGATGAACGACTCCAAGTTTTTAAAACTTTCTTCTCGCCTCTTTCGTTTAACTCCTGAACTCTCTTCAGAAGTACCTCTTGAATAAATGGTCCTTTTTTAATACTTCTACCCATTTAAAATTTGCCTC
>CAYJGP010000193.1:0-2230 GCA_964369435.1 uncultured Oscillospiraceae bacterium
GTATATCGAAGCTTTAGTGGAGATAGTAAAAGTGAAAAAATAGCAAACTATCTATCGAGAGCTGCTAGTGCAGAGTGGGAGCGATCAAAGCTTGATAGTTTAAGCTGGCAGATTATAAAGAATGCGTTTATAACAGGTGAGGGATACCTCTTTTGTTACAGAGATGAGGAAAATATAGACAATGGTGAGCTGCCAAGGTTGTCGCACGATATTATAAGCAACACTAATATCTTTTTTGAGAACGAGACGGTATCTGATCTGCAAAGACAGAAATATATACTTATAGTTGAGCGGTTGCCTGTGACGTATGTTTCTGAGGTCGCAAAAAACAATGGAGTTTCACAAGAGGATATAGCAAAAATCGTCTCAGATAATGATCTATTAAAAGATAGCATGTATGAAAAGACGGCTTATCTGAATGCTCTGGAATTTTGTACCTCAATTACATATATGGAAAAAACAAAAAATGGAGTACTGTTTGCAAAGGCTGTGTCGGGAGTTTTATATAAACAACCAAGCATAATAAAAGGGCTATACCACTACCCTATAGCTTCACTTAAATGGGAGAGCGATAACGAGCGTGCCCGCGGGATATCCGGAGTTGAGTTTATGATTCCAAACCAAATCGAAGTGAATAAAACAGCGGCAAGACGAGCAGTTGCCGTTAAGCGATTTGCATTCCCGACTCTTGTTTATGACGGAAGTAGGATTGAGAATGTTGAGAAACTCGGCGAGGTTGGCGCGAATATAAAAGTCAATGGGCTTATGGGAAATCCTATAAATACGATTATTGGCTATCTAAATCCAGCATCAACTTCTAGTGATGCGAGCAGGCTGCAGAGTGAACTTTTAGAGATTACGCGATCACTTGAGGGTGCAAGTGAGACAGCAATTGGGGCGATAGATCCGACTAAGGCTAGTGGTGAAGCTATTAAAGCTGCGAGGGATCAATCGGCGATACCTTTGAATGAGCAGATAGCATCTTATCGACAATTTGTTGAGGATATTGCGAAAATTTGGCTTTTTATGTGGTTTGCTTACTGTGAAAACAAGCTGATGCTTGATGGGGTTGTGGTTTCGAAGGAAGAACTTGTTAAAACAGCTTTTTCAACGAAAATAGATGTTTCACCGACAGATCCATTCTCGAAGGCAAGTAGTGAAATAGCACTTGAAAGGCTTTTTTCAAAAGGAGATGTTACATTTGCTGAATATGTTTCGATGCTTGATGATTCATCAACTGTTCCGAAAAACAAACTTTTACAAATTTTAAAGATGCGCGAGAAGAGTTTAGAAGAGGCGAGGGCTCGCAATGAAGTGTGATTTATGTGGACTTGAAATGTTTATCGATAATAGAGTATCTGACGGAAAAACAAAGACAATATATTACAACTGCAAAAACAAAAACTGCCAAGCGGCGAGGAAGGTAAATAGGAATATGAAGTTTTTCTGTTGTGAAAAGTCTCTGGTACAGATATCGAGTGGAAAGTTTGCGATTGCAAGCAGAGCGGAAGACTACTATGAGCAGATTGAAGATAAGCTATATATCACCTGTCCTATCTGCAATAATGAACATCTTTTTGATGTTTGTGGGAAGACGGAGGATAGCATTAGGTTTTAGAGGGGTGACCCTTTGAGATAGAAAAAAGAAAGGAATAGTTTATGGAAGATGTTAAAAAGGGAAAGGTTCCACTGAATACAGGTTTGGTAAACAATCCAGACAATGAGCAACTGTATTCAGAGGAGATACAAAAAAGTGACTTGTTGCAAGATGATGTACTGCCTGAGCTTTCTATGCTACTAGCGGATAATGATCAAAAGGATGAGTTTATCTCGTATCTGCTTGAGGAGCGAGAGGAACTTATGTATATTGCGGCAAATTATGCTATGAAGGCAGATCTTGAGGAAATTCGAAAGATTGCACCGTCTGTTATGAGTCTTGCAGAGCTTGGAGATGAGTTTGCTGCCCTTGTGACAGCAGGTGTATCCCCGAAAACAGCTTATAAAGCAACAGCACTTATGTTAGATGAGGATAAAAATCCATCTATGGGGTCGGTAGCTGGAATTTATTCGCCGCAGGAGAGGCTCTACAGCAAGAGAGAGATTGAGGGTATGAGCAAAAAAGACATCGATGCGCTCTCAGATGCGCAGTTTTCGAAACTTCGAAAATCAGTAACTAAATGGAGGTAGATTAGATGTATAACAATTTTAAACCGACAATCTGGAGTAGCCA
>CAYJGP010000194.1:0-360 GCA_964369435.1 uncultured Oscillospiraceae bacterium
TACTTGCCTGTGTGATGTAAACTTCCTCCGTTCTTTTATGATACAGCCCTTTCGGACTTTTTAGGCAGTTGTTTTCCGATAATATGCAAAAGGAGATGCCAAACGAGTGGATAGATGATAGGTCAATTCTAAATGAAACCGATTTTTCCTGTGAGGTACAGTTTGGTGACTCTACTGTTTTGGCAAAGATGTATGATATAGATGTCTTGGGCAGCGACCAAATATCAAATAAGCTTCATCTTTTTGATGCCAAGGCTGTTGACGAGAGTATTGTAAAAAAAGGGATAACTTTCGATAAAACCGATATCCCAAAAAACCTAACCTTATTTCTATATCCCGATGATAGCGATAAAGCTGGTC
>CAYJGP010000194.1:370-2218 GCA_964369435.1 uncultured Oscillospiraceae bacterium
TCGAATCTATCAGCAGTATTTTATGGTTAGTTGTGGAGCGCAGCTAATTCTACATGAGCTTTTGGAAAAAGGACAGGATTTCAGAAGACTTTCGGATTTCGTCGCTATACAGATAAACGACACCCACCCCTCTATGGTTATCCCTGAGATGATAAGGCTCTTAGTTAAAAATGGAGTCTGCTTTGAAGATGCTGTTTTAGAAGTTACTAAAAGCTGTGGGTACACAAACCACACTATCCTTGCAGAAGCGCTTGAAAAGTGGCCACTTGCATACCTTGAAAAGGTTGCGCCTTCTATCGCATCTATAATCGAAAAACTCGATAAAATGGCAGGCGAGAGCTACCCAGATGAAGAACTTCGCATTATCGACGAAAAAGAAATTGTTCATATGGCGAGAATGGATATGCACTACAGCCATAGTATAAATGGTGTTGCACATCTTCATACTGAGATATTAAAATCGACCGAACTTGCGCCGTTTTATAAAATCTACCCCGATAAATTCAACAACAAGACAAACGGAATAACATTTAGGCGCTGGCTAAAACATGCAAATAAACCGCTAACAGCTTTAATCGAGAGAAAACTCGGCTCAATTAGCGAGGGGATTTTTGGTGAGAGTCCGGATACCCTGAAAAACCTTATGCAGTTTATCGATGATAGCGATTTCCAAAATGAAATTCTATCGGTAAAACAACAGAATAAAGTAGCGTTGTGCGAATATATCAAACGGACACAGGGTATTGATATCGATGAAAACTCGATTTTTGATATCCAGATTAAACGTCTGCATGAATATAAGCGCCAGCAGATGAATCTTTTATATCTCATCCACAAATACTTCGAGATAAAAAGCGGCAAACTTCCAACCCGCCCAATTACCGCCATTTTCGGAGCAAAAGCGGCTCCGGCATACACTATAGCTAAAGATATAATCCATGCAATTCTCGCTCTGTCACAGGTTATTTCAGAGGATGCGGATGTTGCAAAATATCTAAATGTTGTAATGGTTGAGAATTATAACGTTTCTGCGGCAGAGAAGCTTATTGTTGCGTGTGATGTTTCAGAGCAGATTTCACTTGCTTCAAAAGAAGCTTCTGGTACTGGAAATATGAAGTTTATGCTAAACGGAGCTATCACACTTGGTACGATGGATGGCGCAAATGTTGAGATTTTCGATAACGTTGGCGCTGAAAATATCTATATTTTCGGAAAAAACAGCGATGATGTTATAAAACTGTATGAAGACGAAAGCTATAAAGCAGTTGACTATTTTATCGAAAATGAGCATATACGCGAGGTTATCAATTTCCTTATAACACCTACAATGCTCAAGGTGGGCAATGCGAAGATGCTACTTCGTCTGCATGCTGAGCTTATTCAAAAAGACTATTTTATGACCCTTCTTGATTTCGAGGAATATATTAAAGTTAAAGATAGCGTTTTTGCAGATTTTGAAAACCGCTCAGAATGGGCAAAAAAGATGATTGTAAACACTGCAATGGCTGGTTTCTTCTCCTCAGACAGAACTATAAAACAGTATAACGAGGATATCTGGAAAGTTTAATAGCTAGATGGATAGTGCTACGCTATCCATCTTTTCTTTTTTAGCGGCTTTTCTCTTTGTCTTTGTCGATTAGCTACATTTATAAATACTTTTCCCTATTTAATTTTTTGAATTTGGTTTTTGTTTATGTATAATAGTTATAAGCTTGCTGTTGCTTTGCAAGTGAACTTGCAAATACACTGCGATAACTTTAAAATAAGCGAATCGCGGATTATATATGCAGGCATTGCTATTATAGATGCTTTGTTTTATTTGTTTGCGACTTGCCGCTGCACTGGATA
>CAYJGP010000195.1:0-2216 GCA_964369435.1 uncultured Oscillospiraceae bacterium
GTTATTTTTTTGTTGTTGCGTAAAAATTATCAACCACGAAGCACCGCAATATTTGCACATAAAAAGTTGCGCTTAGTTTTATATTATGGTATGATTTATAAGGTCATATTAATAAAGTTATATTTACATACATAAAAAAATAAATTACAATGATTTTTTGCGGCAAGTGAACATGAAAAAGGGGATATAAAATGCTAAATATCAAAACGATTAAGAAAAAAATAAGCTATGTTTTAGTTTGCGCTATGCTTGCAGTTATGGTAATGCCCATGCTGTCGATCGAGGTCAGCGCTGCCACAGCGGGCAGCTTTTACATTAACGCAGGCGATGCGGGTACAGACTATATTCTCGACACTTCAATACCCGGTGAGGAGACACTGACAGTCATCACAAACACTGTGGGTTCTGTTGCTTTTGATAATGCCTCCGGCAAGGCAGGCCATGTTATTTTAAACAGTGGTATTACAATTGATAGTATTGACACTAACGGCAACGTCACGGTAAACGGCACTGTAACGTTCAGTAGTAACACTAACGGCAACCTCATAGTAAACGGAACTATAGGTGGTGCTGCGGTTGATGGCAATATAACGGTAAACAGCAGCGGCGTTATAGACGGTATAGCTAATGCAGGCACCTTAAATGTAGCCGCCGGCGGTAGAGTGGATAGTGTTACGATTTCCGGCACTACCACTATAGACGGCACAAACCTTACCGTACAAAACGCCGCAGGCACTTCTTTGGTGCCTCTTTCTGCCATATCCTCTGACGGCACCATAACAATTGACAGTGATCTGACATTAAGCGGCACCATAACACAGCAGATATTTATTGGTTCGAACTATGGTAGAAAAACTATCACCGTATTGGGCGATACCACCTTGTCTCACGCATCAGGCGGACTGAATATTCATAACCCAGGCGGAACTGACCTAAACATAAATTCAGGTACGCTGACGGTTAGTAGCGGTTTTGTCCCATTTTCAAAGTTCACCCCCCAAGATATCACCATAAACGGAAACATCGCCGGTGATATTCTTATCAACGACTCAACTTACAGAAACGTGGATTTAAACTATGAAAGCGGCACACTTACCGGTAAAATTGACTTCGATAATACGGGAAACACAGTGGAGATAGGCACTGCCGCCACCGTGACAGGAAATGTTGAAATAGGCGGCAACATCACCGTCAGAGGCACGATAAACGGCGATGCAAACGCTACAGCAGGAGCTATAAACCTCACCCCAACAGGCGTGGTGACAGGCTTAATGAGCCCTCTGCCTTCCTCAAACGTAGTAATTGATAATCTCGCAGGTGGAACATCTGCAAATCTTACATACAACCAGTACTATCCCGTCAATACTGCAAACACATTAGGCGCACCGCAAAGTGCAGCCCCGGCAAGCGGTGGGTATATCCGCATCACCACCGACGGCACAAAAAACATATTAGAGCTTAATAATATTGATCTGCACCTCGCCGGTGGATTGATTGACGCCACCAGCACCACCTTACCGCTAGAGATATACGCAGTAGGTAGTAATACTTTGAGTCTGATCAACCACGACTTGCCTATCACCATGACAGCGGCTTCGGGTGGAGAATTTTATTCTCAGATACATACAACTGATACTTTCACCATGCAAAGTGGCACGCTTGGATTTCATGTTGCTAATATGGTCTCCATAAACGGTATAACTGCCAGTGATATTGTTATAAACGGTGGACAGATGTTAGGTGATGGTGCCATTGGTGTCAGCTCCAATAATGCAGCCGCACTTAGTGTAAAGCCCACCATAAACCCACCTGAAGGCATGATGGCACGTATAATGGTAGCCTCGAGTCGCACAAACACACCGACAGAGGTAGCAGAAAGCACAGATTACCACCTGAATAATTATGTAGTAATCAGCTTTGTGGCAGAGCCTAACACAGGCACAACCACATACAACCCCGCCATCTCACCACAAACAGGGGTTTACACATACTGATATAATTTAGCATGATAAAAAAGAAGATGTCATTTTTTGTGACATCTTCTTTCTGTGTTTATTATGCTTTTTGAGCAGAGCCGCATTTTCGGTTTGCGCCTGAGTTGCTGTGCTTTTTTTATTTTGTATTACCGAATTGTTACCGAATAGTGCGGAAAAGCGTGGAAGGATTTAAGCGAGTTGTGCCATAGGCACAACGTTTATTCTCGTTCACAAAGCTAG
>CAYJGP010000196.1:0-2177 GCA_964369435.1 uncultured Oscillospiraceae bacterium
GCGGCACCACCCTCCTTAACGTTTGGACAGGAGATATTAAGCTCAATCATATCAACATCGGTATCATCTAGTAGTGATGCTGCTTCCATATAATCATCAAGGTCGCTACCCGCCATATTGACAATAGTTACATAATCTTCCTCTTTCATTCGTGGAAGCTCATTTTTGATAAAATAGTCAAGACCTGGATTTTGAAGACCCACTGAATTTAGCATTCCAGAAGCAGTTTCCGCAACCCTTATAGTCCTATTTCCTTTTCTCTTTTTTAAAGTGACCCCTTTAGTGCTTATTCCACCAAGAAGTGAAGGCGGATAAAAATCTTTGTATTCCTCGCCAAACCCATAAGTACCTGAAGCTGCAATTATAGGATTTTTAAATTCAACACCAGCAATAACTACATTTAACTGTGCCATTAAAACACCACCTCACTACCATCAAATACAGGGCCATCTTTACAACAGCGCTTGTTTTGATAACTCTCGCCCTCTTTTATCTTGCAAACGCAGACAAGGCAGGCGCCAACCCCACAACCCATTCTCTCTTCAAGCGAAACTTCACAGGGGATATTCTTCGACTCAGCTATAAGATTTACAGATTTCAGCATCGGAGTTGGTCCACATGCATAAACCTTCTTTGCGCCAATGATGTTTTCAGGCATATAGTCGGTTACTACACCTTTAAAGGCATCTTTACTACTACCGTCATCGGTTGTAAGGATTACCTTGCAGCCTGCCGCCTCAAATTCACGTACCAAAATTATGCTGCTTGAAGTTGCAAATCCGAGAATCGCTATTGCGTTGCTACCAAAATGTTTTGCGAGTGGAAGCAGCGGAGTAACTCCTATTCCGCCACCGACAAGCACAACTTTCTCCTCCGCAGGCAATAGATTAAATCCGTTGCCGAGCGGTCCGAAAATACGAATATTGTCTCCTGATTTCACTGCACTAAGTGCCTTTGTACCTTTTCCCTTCGCCTCGTAGATAACGCTAATCGCGCCTTGCCTTATATCTGTAGCGCAAATAGCAATTGGGCGCGGAAGAAAAAAGTCGGAAACTGTTATGTTTATAAACTGTCCCGGAAGTGCAGTTTTCGCTATCGAAGGAGCATAAATTTTCAGTACAAACAGCTTATTTGCAACTTCCTTATGCTCCATTATTGGGAAAACTCCGCTTGTTTTTTCCATAGTCCACCTCTTAAATCTTAGTTATATCAATAAGTTCTATATTATTTAAATCTTTCTTTGCCTTGTGACATCCAAGCACTGCTGATGCTGTGTCGATCGCTGTTATACAAGGGATCCTCTTCTCAACAGCCGCTCTGCGAATACGCACATTATCGGTATGCGGGTCACGCGCTTTACCTGCTGTTGAAATAATATATTTAAATTTACGCTCTTCTATGAGAGAGAGAATATTCGGTTTCGGTTCATTTATCTTTGCAACCGAGCTTGTTGCTACCATCTCTGAGTTAAAGGTGAGCGCTGTACCCTCTGTTGCATAGATTTCATATCCGAGCGCTTCAAACCCTTCAGCTAGTTTTACACCTTCGAATTTGTCGTTGTCATTTAATGTAAATAGAACAGCGCCTTTATCCTCCCATGCAAAACCCGATGCCGATAACCCTTTATAGATAGCATCGTCGAAGTCTTTTGCAATTCCAAGCACCTCTCCTGTACTCTTCATCTCAGGACCTAGCACTGTATCGAGGTCACCTAGTTTCTCAAAGCTGAAAACGGGTACCTTTATAGCGATATACTCGCTTTTTTTGTAAACGCCACTCTCATATCCTTGCATTTTAAGAGTTTGTCCGTCGAAAATCTTTGTTGCGATTTCAACCATCGGAACACCTGTTACCTTGCTAATATACGGCACTGTACGAGAGCTTCGCGGATTCACTTCAATTACATAAACCTCACCATTTGACACGACAAACTGGATATTCATAAGTCCTATAATATTAAGAGCTTTAGCGAGTTTTTCGGTGTATTCTATAATAGTTTTCTCTATATTAGGCATAAGGTTTTGCGCAGGGTAGACAGAAATACTGTCCCCACTGTGAACACCAGCTCTCTCGATATGCTCCATAATACCAGGGATTAAGAAGTCCTCTCCATCGCAGATAGCATCGACCTCAACCTCAACACCTGTCATATACTTATCAATTAAAACAGGGTTGTC
>CAYJGP010000197.1:0-2174 GCA_964369435.1 uncultured Oscillospiraceae bacterium
ATTTGTATATCGTATTCATCTCGGTGCAGGTCATAAACTTCTATCCCCGCAAGACCGATACCTACTGTGTTTACAGAGAGCTTTGTTTCATCGAAATCAAATATCCCAACACCGTTGATAATCTTTTTTGAATATGGAAAATACCCGCCTATAAGCTCTATCTCTTCCCTTGCATAATTTGCAAACTTCATAACCTTTTTAAATAGGCTTTTTCCATTTAAACTTAAAGTTCTTCTTGAAATATCAAGACTCGACATTAAAAGGTACGAACCGCTTGTACTTTGAGTTAGGTTAATAATCTGGCGCACATAATCCTTATTTACCTTATCCCCTATAAGCAATATAGAGCTCTGAGTTAGTGATCCGCCAGATTTATGCATCGATACACTTGCAAAATCAGCCCCTGCCTCCATAGCGGACATCGGCATATTCTCACCGAAATAAAAATGCGTTCCATGCGCTTCATCGACAAGTGCTTTCATTCCTCTACTGTGTGCAAGCTCAACTATCGATTTCAAATCTGAACATATTCCATAGTATGTCGGGTTATTTATAAGAATTGCCTTTGCAGTTGGGTGCTCATCCATCGTCTTTTTAACATCATTTAGGGATATCCCAACAGCAATTCCAAGTTTTTCTTCAATCTGCGAGTTTATGTAAACTGGATACGCACCACACAGCACAAGTGCATTTATAACACTTCTATGAACATTTCTCGGAAGTAAAATTTTATCGCCTCTCTTGACTGATGCAAATATCATCGACTGCACCGACGATGTTGTCCCACCAACCATAAAGAATGCATAAGCTGCACCGAATGCATCAGCTGCAAGCTCTTCCGCTTCTTTTATCACAGATATCGGATGACATAAATTATCAAGGCACTTTTGTGAATTTGTATCGACCGATAGGCATTTATCACCTAAGAAATCAACAAGATCCGGATTCCCTCTTCCCCTTTTATGTCCTGGCACATCGAAAGGAACAATTTTATTCTTTTGAAGTAATAAGAGCGCATCTTTTATTGGCGCTCTGTCTTGGTTTAATTTCATCTCTTCTCCTAATAGATATTAAGTCCGCTGAAAATCTCTATCATCTCTTTGCGCAGTGCATTTGTGATGGATAGCCTTGTTTTTGGCAGAATTTCATAGACATCTGCGTTAAACAGATAGTTTTGCAGTATTATATCTTTTATTAGCATCTTTGTATGAAATATATTCGACTGATACATATTAACATCAACAGCGTCGTATTTTTCAAGTGTTTCCTCTTTTATGTAATCTTGAATTGAAGTTACCTTATGGTCGTTAAACACCTTTTTACCGTGGATATCTCTTGTAAACCCACGCACACGATAATCCATCGTTATAATATCTGAGTCGAAGTTACCTATAAGAAAATCAAGTGTTTTTAGCGGCGTTATATCGCCACAGGTTGAAACCTCAATGTCAACTCTAAAAGTTGCAATCGCATTCTCTGGGTGATATTCAGGATAGGTGTGAACAGTTACATGACTTTTATCAAGATGTGCTACAACCGTCTCGCCACTCCTTTTATTTACCATACTCTCTTCAGCTATCAAAAAGGTAACTGATGCGCCCTGCGGCTCATAGTCTTGTTTTGAAATATTTAGAACTGTTGCCCCTATCATATCTGTAAGCTTTGTTAAGATATCGGTAAGCCTATCTGAATTATACTGTTCATTGATATACTTAATATAATCCTGCTGTTCCCTTGCAGTCTTTGCATAGCAGATATCATAGATATTAAAGCTTAAAGATTTTGTTATGTTGTTAAACCCATAGATTTTCAGTTTGTCAGACATTTTTTCCTCCAAATAAAAAAGGTATATTGCCATTTAGGCGATATACCTCTAAAAAAGTCATCACAACGAAAAATTCCGATTACAGAGTCTATACAGCGAGAAACACTTTTACTACTCTTATTGACAATTTTACAAGTATGCACCTAAAGTACACTTCGGGCGAATGAACCCAACAGGCAATTAAGTTGCCAGCTTATAAAAGTTGCGCTTAGCGCATTCAATAATGTGAATTGCTTCACCTTTGCGATACTTCGCAAACGACAGTCTAAAACTGCCAACACCCAAAGACGGGCGGTAGTAAAATCTCACCATATTTCTATGACTCAATTCTTTAAATAATATAATATAA
>CAYJGP010000198.1:0-2164 GCA_964369435.1 uncultured Oscillospiraceae bacterium
ATTATGAAAAAGAGCCGTTTTATTTTGGCGATGAGATTAACAGGCGCAAAATAACCTCCCTACCTTATCATTACAAAGAGATAGGCGATAAAAACAGCCTGATAAATCTTTTAAATACCACCGACTATTTAACCTGTAAAATAAAATCGGGAAAACTGCGCGAGATTGTAAACGAGCTTTATTATATCTGTAATGAGGTTGATGAAAGCACCGCTAAAGCGGTTGTTTTAAGTTTCTTTGAGTTTGTAGTTAAATACAATGCAAACAGCGGTAGTGCCATAGATATAAAAGAAGTTCACAACCAGATGATTTACCAGAAAAAACTAAAACTGCACAAGATGTTTTTCGAAAACTTCAACTTCGAAACAGTTGCGAAAGCATGCCCCGAAGAGAGCGAGCAGAGGATTTTGGATATCGTAAACGAGGGGATAATATATAAAATCAACGGTTATAGGCGACTTGGAATTTTTGACGTTGCGATAACTGACGCAACCCATCTATTAAAACAAACAACAGATGCAAAAAGAAGATCAACCCTGCAATATGACATAGCATATATTAACTATTTAAGCGACAATTTCACAGCCGCAGATAAATATATGAGCGACAGTATCGAGTCTGCAAAGGAAGCAGGAGCGGAGACGTCTATGCAGATGTCGAAAATGATAAAAGCCTACTTCAGTTTCATCTCTTCAATTTTCACAGAAAGACAACAACAAGCCTTCAAAGAGTATGATGAAGTTCTCGAAGAGTCACTAAAAGTATTCACAGAGCACGCTGCAAGTGATGAAAACGCTGTGCGGCATATCTCGGTTGTCTGGTATCATCGCACCCATATAGCTTTTTATGGAAACGACTTAAAAGGACTCATAACCGCCATAGAAAATATGACTGAAAACAAGTTTTTCAAGCTTTACGACAACACAGATTTACTATTGCTAATGGAAGTTCGAAAAAGCATATTAAACGAGCAGTATCAGCTCGCAATAGAAACTGCAAAAAAATTATTATCACTAAAACGCGAATTATCCGATATAAAATACGCAGAATCAATAGCGCAGATATATTATATGTTAATTTATAGCTGTATCGAATTAGGCGATACGAAAGAAGCGCAAAACATTTATGGAAAGCTTTTAGCGCTCGCACCAGTTTGCGGAAATTATGCTTGGTTAAATCAGATTGAAAAGATGATGAGAAGCAATTTTTGATAAGTTAGTATAATTTTGGTGTGAACTGCCTGTGTGCGATGTTATTTTGACATAAACAAGTCTTACTTACAAGCGCTAAATACATTGAAAACAGTTGATATTATGCCTATTGAAACTAATCGAAAAGAGATAGTGTCGTTAAATCAACTGTCGATATTGAGGGAGGAAACGTGGATAAAAATACACTTGCGCAAGCAGAATTTTATGACGAACAAGCTTTTGCTTGTAATGCTTCAAAAGAGTATAAAAAAGCCTTGGATTACTACAGAAAATCACTAAAAATCAAGGAAGAAATTTTCGGAGTAGAGCACCAAGAAGTTGCAATTGCTTGCCGAAACATTGCTGTAACTTATGAAAATTCAGCTGAGTATGGTGCGGCGCTTAGTTTTTACGAGCGAGCTTTGCAGATAAGCCACGCTATCGGACTTTACGATAGTACCGAAACATATAAACTCTATTCCTATATCGGAAATCTGTATGGAAGATTAGGAAATTTTAATAAATCGCTCGAGTTTTTAGAGAAAGCAGTTACCCAAAGCGAAGAGGATTTAGGCGAGCATGTGGACACCGCAAAAATATATTCCTACATGGCATCTCTCTATGTAAACACCAAAGAATACGAGCTTGCCCTATCGATGGAGGAGAAGGCGCTCTGGATTTACAACGAGGTGCTGGGTGATGAAGACTTTTACACCCGTGACTGCTACCAATCTATATTCCGCATCTATCTGCATCTAAAAAATTGTGATGAAGCCGAGAAAATTGCCGAAAAATTAATAGATATCCATACATCGTATTTTGGCGAAAATAGCCGTGAGCTTTTTAACTGCCTATATGAAATTGCAAATTCCTGTTTTATAGCTGGCGAGTATAAAAGGGCGCTTCTGGCATTCGATAGAGTTTTATCGTTTGAAGATGTGAGCGCGCAAAATCTAATGGAAATTTACAATTCC
>CAYJGP010000199.1:0-2139 GCA_964369435.1 uncultured Oscillospiraceae bacterium
ACCGACTACCTCTTGAATGCCATTCAAGCGCTCTCCCAGGTGAGCTACACCCCCGTGTTTGGGTTCTATAGATATTATCATTATTTCATCTAACTTAAACAATAAGCTGCTTTACTGTTGCGATTCGTATAGCAATTTTGTGCTTTTAGATAAGATTGGAAGCTATAATTTATCACTAGATAATAATGAACATATCATAAAAATACCAAACAACTGCATTTTTGTCAATTCTAAAGTTTTAAAAATAGCAAAGGAACTCTGTTTTCCTCATATTAAAGCATGCCATCGTCGTTGCAGAGCGTTTTCTTATAAAAGAAGTAGAAAACGGTGCTTGTAGTAACTGTTGCTGTGAAGTCTGCAATACTCTCTGCAAAGAGAACTGCAAAGACACGGCCACTATCATAAACAAGATGCTCAATAGGTTGACCCATCGATATTGCAAAACTGCTATCACCAATAAGGTGTGGAAGAAGATAAACGAGAGGTATTAGCATGATAACCTTTCGAAATGTCGCCATCGCGATTGAACGTTTTGCTTCGCCAAGGGCTAAAAAGCTCTGCTGGCAAGATATCTGGAAACCATAAAATAAAGCGCCTAGAAAATAGGGTCTTATCGCCCATGATGTAAACTCAATCGAGTTTTGTGAGTCGGTAAATAGCGAGGCTATTGTTGTTGGGAAAAGGAGCACAATTGTTATGAAAATAATTGAGAATAAAACAGCAGAGCGCAACAGAATTTTAAATGTATCGCGTGCGCGCTTATAGTTTTTTGCTCCGTAGTTATAGCTTATGATAGGTCCTGCACCTTGGGTCATGCCGTGGGTTGTGAGTAGCAGGAATTGGTAGATACTTGCAAGTATTGCCTTTGTACCGACAGCAAGAGTGCCTCCATAAAGTTTTAGCTGGTTGTTAAATGCTATCTGAAGTATCGCTTCAGTCATACTCATGATAAAGGGTGAGACACCAAGGGCGGTTATTCTGCCTACTATCTTTAAATCAGGCAAAAGGTATTTCTTTTTAATTTTTATCTCGCTCTTTCCAGAGAAGAAAAATGATAGAACTGCAATAGCGGATACCGACTGAGCTAGAATAGTAGCAAGAGCTGCGCCGCGAACACCCATATCAAAAACAAATATGAAGAGTGGGTCTAGAATTATGTTTAACACAGCACCGATAATAACCGTTGCCATAGCAAAAGATGAGCGACCTTGGGTTGAGATATAAGGGTTTAGTCCGACCGCATACATAACAAATATAGTGCCGATTAAATAGATGCCGACATAATCTTTCGCAAGAGCGATATTTTCAGCAGAAGCACCAAAGAGGTATAGAAGAGGCTCTTGAAAGATAAAAAGTGAAACTGTGAGGAAAATTGCTGTCATAGTAAGCATTACAAATGAGTTTGTCAGGATTTTTTCGGCGCCGTCTTTGTCCTTTTGGCCAAGCCTCATAGCGACTAGCGGAGCGCCGCCTGTTCCAAGTAGCATATTGAATGCCTGAATAATAGTTATTATTGGCAGTGCGACCGAGAGTGCCGACATAGCAAGTTCGCTATCTTCAATTCTTCCTATATATACTCTATCGACAATATTGTAAATAACATTTATAAGTTGTGCAATGATTGAGGGCAGTGCAAGCTTGAAAAAAAGTTTTGACACCTTATCGGTGCCAAGTCTATCACTATGAGTATTTGTCATTTAATTTCTCCGTTCATACTTGATTGCTGTATATATTATATATCAGTTAGTTGCAAATGGCAATAAATGCATATCTTAGAAGATAAGCAAGTGAATTATCAAGTACCCAGATGTTAGACGCATTATAAAAATTTAGGTAAAAGCTATATTTACGCAATAAAAAATCAGCCTTTCGGCTGATTTTTTTCAGTGGCACGCCGTGAGGGATTCGAACCCCCGACCTTTTGGTTCGTAGCCAAACACTCTATCCGGCTGAGCTAACGGCGCATATAAAATCCACTTGGCAGTAATGCTGCTTAAATATAATATCCTAAAGACAGGTAAATGTCAATAGAATACGAAAAATAAAAATTTTTTTTAAAAACATGTTGACAAATCCATTATAATATAGTAAGATATGTCTTGCAATTTGGAGAGATGGTCGAGTTGGTTTAAGGCACCG
>CAYJGP010000200.1:0-2120 GCA_964369435.1 uncultured Oscillospiraceae bacterium
CTGTTTCTTTTATTAAAACTCTCAATCGCCGCTTTTATATCAGTATCTTTTATATCCGGCCATAGAGTCTCGGTAATAATATATTCGCTATATGCTGACTGCCAAAGCAGAAAGTTCGAGCTTCTCATCTCGCCACCAGTACGCAGAATTATCTCAGGATCAGGCATATTTTTTGTGTAGATATTGTCGCTAATCATCTGCTCGGTTATATCCTCAGGCGCAATTTCACCACTCTGCACCTTATTTGCAATCAGACGGGTGGCATTTCCAATCTCTGCTCTGCCGCCATAGTTTATAGCTATATTGATAGTGAGTCCTGTAGCATCCGCACTTCCCTCTTCGGCCTCACACATAAGCTCTCTTATTTCAGGGGTGAGCGCATCTCTATCCCCTATAAATAATGTGCGCATATTTTCTTCTTTATGCCTCTTTGCGTTTTTTAAATACTCTTTGAGTATTCCCATAATAGTATCAACTTCTTGTTTTGGTCGTTTCCAGTTCTCGGTTGAAAAAGCATAGACGGTGAGATACTTCACCCCTACACTATTAAGATATCGGCAGACATTCTTAAAGACTTCCGCTCCACGCTTATGACCCGCAGTTCTTGGAAGACCTCTCTTCTTTGCCCACCTGCCGTTACCATCCATTATTATTGCTAAATGTAAAGGAACGGAAAAGTTTCCGTCCCTTTTATTCTTTCCAAAGATTATAGGCATACTAAATCTCCATGACCTCTTTTTCTTTCTTTGCAAGAATCTCATCGACTGTCTTTATAAACTTATCGGTAAGCTTTTGGATAGCAGTCTCTGCATCTTTAAGGTCGTCTTCAGTAATTTCATTATTCTTTTTTTGTTTTTTAAAGTCATCCATAGCATCACGGCGAACATTTCTTACCTGAACTTTGCTGCCCTCCGCTATTTTGTGAATCTCTTTAACAAGCTCTTTTCTGCGCTCTTCTGTAAGTTGTGGGAACACAAGTCTTATGCAGTTTCCATCGTTTGTTGGGTTTATTCCAATATCCGACGTTAGAATTGCTTTGTACACAAGCTCTAGTGCTGATTTATCCCAAGGAGTTATGACAAGTATGCGTGCCTCTGCAACCGAAACCGCCGCTAGCTGATTAATTGGAGTCGGTGCGCCATAATAGTCGACATTAACTTTGTCGAGAATGGCAGGACTTGCACGTCCAGCACGAACTGCGCCAAACTCATTTTCGAGAGAAGCTATTCTTCTCCCCATCTTTGCCTCATAAACATCATATAATCCCATAATTATTCCTCCGTTACAAGTGTTCCTATATTTTCACCCATTATAGCCTTAACTATATTTTCAGGGTTATTTAGGTTAAATACATAAATAGGTATACTATTATCTTTACACATAGCAGCTGCCGTTGAGTCCATAACAGCAAGTCCACCTGAAAGCACTTGTGAAAATGATAGTGTATCATATTTAACAGCATCTGCAAATTTATTTGGGTCTTTATCGTAAACACCATCTACAAGAGATGCTTTTAATATAATATCTGCATCTATTTCAGCAGCTCTTAGCGAAGCCGCAGTATCTGTTGAGAAATACGGGTTACCTGTACCTCCACCAAATATAACAACTCTACCTTTAGCAAGATGGCTAATAGCGCGTCCTCTTATATAGCTCTCTGTTATCTGCTGCATATTGATAGCCGACTGAACACGTACAACAACGCCGAGTTGCTCAAGTGCATCACAGATAGCAAGCGAATTTATCATTGTTGCAAGCATACCCATATGATCAGCTCTTGTTCTATCCATCTCTCCACTGCTACGTCCTCTCCAGAAGTTTCCACCTCCGACAACAACAGCAATCTCAACTCCAAGCTCACTCGCCTTTTTTATCTGCTCACAGATAGGGACAAGCGTTTTATGGTCAATTCCCATAGACTCGTTTCCAGCAAGTGCCTCGCCTGAAATTTTAAGCAGTACTCTCTTATATTTAAGCGCCATAATCATACACCTCATTATTAGATATTTTAACCTTTTTTTATCAATTAGTAAATAGTATTTTTGCATTTTCTGCAAAAAAAAGTGCAAGGATTCTTGCACTTTTAATTTGTATAGTTATTTTACCATTGAAGCAACTTC
>CAYJGP010000201.1:0-2085 GCA_964369435.1 uncultured Oscillospiraceae bacterium
CGAATACCTTGCCTTTTTATTATGCTTAAAACACTGATTATCTCTGTGGTTTAGAGCGTTTTCCATTTTTATAATAACTGAGTTGAAGGTCATTATAAAACATCTGCTTCAAATGAAGTATAGTCATATCTTATAAAATCGTAATCTTCTCAACCGACTCAATCATATATTTTTGCTTTTTAAAGACTAGATCAACAAGAAGCGAAAGATATTTGATAATAATTGTCAATACAGCAAAAACACCGAAGAAACAACCTGAGATAAGGAGCATTGTCGTGGTGTATCCAGCTACAGGTGCTCCTGCTAAATATACAGCGACTACATACACAGTAGTAATGATAAGAACAAGCATCATAGCAAGTGCAAAACCAACAGAAATTTTATAGGCGACATTTGTAAATAAAATCAGTGAGTTTAGTGCCAATTCTCGGCGAACTTTTTTTGGCTGTCCAATATTTTTTATCGCTGAAACAGCATTATACTCGATAATTGCAGCTTTTAGTCCACAACTATAATACTGTGCTTTTCGGTATGGCCTTGTAGAACTCATCGAACGGACTCTGTTGAGCGCTCTTCGCGACAAAACCCTAAAGCTTTCGCTTGAAAGATTATATTGTGTGTTTGAATTGCTATTAAAAAGATTATAAAAAATCTTAGATGTAGTTTTTGATTTTTTGTTTCGAGCTGAAACAATATCAAACCCTTCGAGAGATTTGAAATATAGCTCTGAAATCATCTCAAAAGGGTAGTCGACAAAAACGCTGTCAAACTCAAAAACGAAGTCGCCGATTGCAAGATCTATTCCAGCATCCATAGCTGCTTCGAGTCCCTGATAATAACTTAAATTAACAACCGAGATAACGCAACTGTTAAGCAAGGAACCCTGTGCTTTGATTTTTTCAACACTTCTATCGTGAGAGCCATCGTTTACACAGATAATTTCAAAATTTAAAAACCTACTCGAAAGTTCGTTATATAGGTTTTTAAGGAAGGTTTCAACCTCGTTTTCACAGTTGTTTATATAAACAACTGCTGATATAAAGTTTTTTTCTTTATTTTCATTCATTTGAAAGCACCTCATCTAAATCATATACAGTATTTATTTTTCCTGAAAGTACAGAGACGAAGGTGGGGTTTTTGCTATGGACTTTTATAACTGTCGGCCTCGAGTCGTCTATCTCAGATGCTTTCAGTATCGGCTTCATTGAAAAAAGAGAATCGTGAAATTCAAACTCAAATTCGTCTTTTAAATATTTCCTTGCAATACTTGACATATAAGGGAATGCGCTTTTAGGTTTTGCTTTACAGCTGTTGCAATTTCCGAGTGAAGCGGGACTGCAGTAGCCATCGCTCTTAGCCTGGCAATCAAATGTTGGCAGTTTATCAAAGCTTGTTGTATGCGGTGTGAATGTTACAGATGTCAGCGAGTGAAACCCTGTTTTTCCAAATGGCATTATAGAGAAAAATGGCCCGTCCATAACGGTTATTCCAACATCCTGAAGCTTGTTTGATACTTTGCATATTATCATCTCGCAGAGTTCGTATTTTAAACGAAATGGTTCGAAATTTAAGAAGTCTTGAATTTCATTCACCGAAGCATAGGTTGAATTAAGCACGAATTCCGAACAAAAGAGTTCGCCTCCTTTGACTTCAACCTCGTATAGCTCTCCGGATTGTTTTATCGCTGAAACTTCTGAATTGAATTTCAATGTAATTCCTTTTTGATTTGAAATTTCATCTAGAAAATATTCATTTAACAATTTTGCATCATAGGTATATTCGGTGGTAACGAAAGCTCCATCGCAGAGACCATCTTTGAAATATCTTCCAGGAGAGACTTCATCACACTGTATATTAGCAGCGGTACAAAACTTTTTAAAACATTGTGCATCGCTCCAACTGTACGCTGCACTAGTAGCATATATCTTTTCAAAACTAGAATGGATGCAAAAGCCGAAATCCTTATTAAATCGTTCGAAATACCCCCTTGATTTTAGTGCTGTTGAAATTGATCGAGGGTAGTGGTAGCCCATGTGTACACGAGCTTGGTTTATATATGTGGCACGCATAAAAGATTTTTCTTCA
>CAYJGP010000202.1:0-1999 GCA_964369435.1 uncultured Oscillospiraceae bacterium
GCACCCCGGCGTCAATCGAACTCACAACTAACCCTTAGGAGTTTGTTTCGGAGTGTGTTTTGCATTCTCAAACATCCTCTAAAACTGCACATAAACACTTGATACTCTTGAGTGCGAAGCGGTTAGTAGTGTTTAAAATAGTGAGCTGTTTTCATTTATTTTCTATGCCCCTGTTCGCGAATTGTTTGCAAACAGGGGGGGGATTTGGGTAGTGTTATTAGTTCGGATTTTGTCAACTGCACGTATGACAAAAGGTTGAATTTTTGATATTTATGCAAATTGATAACTGTAATGTTTCTGCTTCTGATTAAAGCCATATATTTTTTAAAAATAGATGGCTTAGTGTATAAAATAGTAAAATCCATTCAGAATATTCTGAATGGATTTTATGCCTTTTGCAGGTGATTTTTCAAGCAAATGCTATTTAAACGCTATCAGGTCTTGTTCTCTCGATAAACTCAACAAGAATGCCAGCGCCGAATTTTGGTCGCATAAAGTTTACAATTATTCCACAGGCACCTTGAACAGGAGCTTTTTCGAGCATCTCTCGTCCTTTTTCGGTATACTCTTTGGTAACAGCTGCAACATCATCAACCTGAAGGGCAATATGGTGGATACCGCCTCTGCCGTTATTATAATCGCAGAGAACGCCTTTATCTGGTATTATAAACTCGATTGCTGTTTCATTTGGCAAAACCTTTGTGAAGATGCACTGAGCATTATAGACATCGACATATTCCTCTTTGTCAATTTCAAAACCAAATATATCCATAAACTCTTCTGCTTGCGCTCGGCTCATCATAACTATGCCAATATGGTGAATTCTCTCTCTTTGCATAAATTAGTCCTCCTTGTTCTTCAAAACCTGTGCAAGGCCGTACTTGCCGATTTTATAAAAATCAGTAGACATCGTTTTGATGTTTTCAGCCATAAGTGGGACGAACTCCATCTTGTCGAGGATATCCTTTTGAAGGTCGATGCCTTTTGCTATCTCGGTAAGCATTGGGCCGTTTTCAGTCATAACGAAAACGCATCTCTCTGTTACGAAAGTCATCTTCTGGCCACGCTCGAAAGCGAGTTTGCCGTTATATGAAATCTGCTGAACGGTATCGACAATCTTTATAAATTTACCCTCTTGCTTTATCGTAACACCTTTGTCTTCTGAGAAGTCGATTTTAAGACCGCCACCTGTAAAGGTTGAGCAGAAGATAACGTTTTTCGCAGTAGTTGTGATATCGATAAATCCACCAGCACCTGTCGCTTTACTTCCCATTTTTGTGGCATTGACGTTACCGTTTTTATCAAGTTCACCAGCGCCCATAAATGTATAGTCGATGCCGGCGCCATTGTAATACTCAAACTGTCTATCATGCGAAACAAGGCAATCGGCGTTTCTTGAAATACCAAAATCTATGCTCTGAGCAGGCACACCACCATAAACACCCGACTCAACTGTAACAGTTATCTCTGAAGCAATTTCCTCTTCAGCGACAATCGGGCCTATAACATCGTTTGGAATACCTGTTCCGATATTTATAGCGACATCTTTTTGTAGCTCACAGAGTGCACGTCTTGCAATAACTTTTCTCTCATTTAGTGGAGCAGGTGCAGAAGCTGAGGCTGGTGCCTTCACTTGACCTGAATACGACGGGTCGTAATACCACGAATATGTCTGACGATGCTCTTCTTCTAAATTTTCACAAACAACAACCGCGTCGACAAATATCCCGGGAACAGTAACAGTTTTGCAAGACATTGAATGTGCTGCAACAACACTCTTAACCTGACAGATAACCTTACCGCCCCATCGTTTGGTCGCCATAACAGCAGGTAGTACTTCAAGGAGCATAGCTTCCTCTTCGGTTGAAATGTTGCCGTTTTCATCGGCATAAGTACCTCTTATAATAAGGGTGTCTATTGGAATTGGCAGATATCCTATATACTCTTCGCCGTCTATCTCAATGAGTTTTACTGTATCATGTCCGCACTCTTTTGTCTT
>CAYJGP010000203.1:0-1861 GCA_964369435.1 uncultured Oscillospiraceae bacterium
TCTATTTGAATCGATATTAAATACCGCCTTTACCGCAGATATAACATCTTCTTGTACATTTGAATTAGCACCGCCCTCACATACAACTAGCACCCCTAAAACTTTAGGTTCAAGGGTTTTTGATACAACAGCTGATTTTCCGTCACCATCAGTTAAAACAACCTCTGTGGTAGTTTTTGAAACTATCTCATCACCAGATTGCTCAAATGTTGCATCTTCCTCATACAAGTAAATATCCTCGGCCCCACTCTCATAAGTTAAATAGACTGATACCGTCCCCACTCCTGAAATTTCAGCTAAGATCTCTTCAATCCCAGATGCTAAAACCTGCGGCTCTAACTGCTCTTGCGGTTCTGCTAATACTGCTTCACTCTCAAAGTCTATGTTTGAAATCCCTATTAAAACAATGCCCAAGAGACCTATTGCAATAATTATATTTCTCTTTTTTTCATCCGTCAGTTTTTTTAAATATTTTTCTATAATTTTCACAACGCTACCCTCAATAAAAATTTAGTTTTATCTCACCAAACTGATTTATAAAGTCACTTTCTATCTTTTCTTTGTTTTTATCTTCGCAATCTATATCTACTCTATATACTCTGCTATCATCTCCCTGCACATATGCTTTTACCTCCCCCTCATCGCCATATATATCATAAATATATGCAGTCAAGCTTTCAGATAGAATATCTTCTATATTATCGTTAACTTCTTCTATATCTATCTCGCTTTCAGTTGGAGCTATTATATCTTTAAAATCCATATCTGTTATAAATACAAATGATATTAACACAAGTGAGAGTCCTGCGATAATCTTCATATTTTTCTTTGAGAAATCACCTGGCGCTATTCCAACAATTAAAGAAAAGGCAACGAATAAACAACACAATAAAACAGCAAATTCTTGCAGTACACCCATTATATATCAACTCCAAACATCAACGCTGTAGCTATCCCAAAAACAGTTACTACAAGCGCCATTATAAGCGCACTTATTAGAAAAGTTATACCGCTGTTTATATTTGCAAGTAGCGCTGCTGCCTGACGATTTTCTGTGACTGAGAAAATTAGCTCAAGTAGCATAATGATAATTAAAAACGCAAGACATTTAAGTAATATAGGTATAAACAGAGCAAAGAGCGAAATGATGCCTGCAATTCCCGTACTGCTTTTCACAACAGTTAAATAGCTAACTATTGTGCCAAACCCTTCAGAGATAACACTTCCAATAACCGGAATAAAAGAACCCGCCGCAAGCCTTGCTGTTTTAAGCGCTATTGTGTCTGCTGTTTTAGCGGCGACACCTTGTAGTATAAAAGCAAATATATAGATAGAGCTTATAAATACTATCGAGAGATTTACCGCGCGTTTAAAGAATGCAGTTATCTTTTCTGTTGATATTTCAGCTAATAGTGAAGCGCAAACAGAAACTAAAGTAAATAGCGTTACTACCCTTATTAAAAATCCATTGATAAGCATACCTAAAAATTGCGATAAAAATAGTAAAATAACATTTGTGACCGTTCCCATAACAACATTTCCACTGGCAATAAGAGAAGCTGTGTATAGTGGTACAAACCCACTTTGAAAGGTTATGTATCCATTAATTGCACCTCGAACATCTGAGATAATCCCCATGAGCGGAGTTATTAATGCTGCGAGCAGTGCAAAAGAAACTATAGTATAAAAAAATCTTTCTTTTTTAATATCAACTACAAATATATTAAGAATAGCCGATAATACAGCTATTAAAAAACCACTAAAAAACAGCTCCCATACATCACCAAGGTTTATAATTAAGCTATCGAATAGAAAGCTAAAAAATCCACCTATATCTATACCGTTGTCTACTATATTTTCA
>CAYJGP010000204.1:0-1816 GCA_964369435.1 uncultured Oscillospiraceae bacterium
CCCATACGAATACCTTTTCTTGCGTTTCTCACATAGAAAGGTAGGTTATTCATGCTCTCAGCGCCACCGGCAACTACAACATTCGCAAAACCGTAATCTATTTCCATAGCGGCTGTAGCAATAGCTTGTAGACCAGATGAGCAAAGACGATTAACAGTTATAGCCCCTGCCTCGTAGGGGATTCCCGCTTTAACAGAGCAAACTCGCGCCATAAAAGCATCTTCAGCGGCAGTGCCTACACAACCCATAATAACTTCATCAACATCTGATGGCTCGATTCCGGCTCTTTCAACAGCGGCTTTAATAGCAACTGCGCCGATATCGGTAACCGACATCCCTTTAAGTGTTCCATCGAATTTACCTATAGCGGTTCTTGCAGCTGATACAATAACAATATTTTCCCTTGGCATTTTAAATTCCTCCTAATTTTTATAAATTACAAGCTTTGCTTGCAAACTTTAAACATAAATAACTTATTTGTAACTGCCGTTTTTAATGCTCTTTGTAGGTGCAAATATCTTTTTGCCAAATTTCTGACTAATCTCGGTGAGTTTTCTGGAAACATATTCAGGCTCAAACTTTTTGATAAAGTCGATAGGACCTGCTGTGTTGTATCCATAGAGCATAGCGTTATCACACTCTTCAAAGCTACAAACCCCAGCCTCGACAAGTTTTGATGACTCATTTGCTTGAATGAAGAATGGAATATCAATGTCGTACTTACCTGTTAATAGCGCTTCATCGATTTGCGGTCTACCGCGCTCTGGCCAGTTGTAAAATCCACTTCCTGTTTTTTTGCCAAGTTTATTCTCGGCTAAAAGTGATTTCAAGATAGCGGGGACTTCATACTCTTTGTCTAAATGTTTGTTATAATATTCCTGACAAGCGGCGGTTACATCTATTCCGGTGTAGTCATAGAGTTCCATAGGCCCCATTACCTGTCCTAGGCTCATCATCGAAAGATCTATATCAGCGGCTGTGATGCCTTCTTTATCAATCATAAGACCATTGTATACAACAACTGGCGCCACTATTCTGTTTGCGATAAATCCAGGGGTATCTTTTTTTGCATAGGCAAGAACTTAGCCTATTTTTTTAACGTAATCGCAAGCGAAATGTGCTGTTTCTTCAGAAGTTTTATCACCCTTTATAACTTCAACGAGTTTCATTAATACAGCTGGATTGAAGAAGTGTGTTCCAACAACGCTTTCTGGTCTTTTAGTAGCTGTTGCAAGGGTTGTAATACTCATCGTTGATGTGTTTGTTGCAATAATTGCATGAGCAGGTGCGTATCTATCGATTGCCTCTAGAGTTGTTTTTTTAATATCCATTCTCTCGGGGACAACTTCAATTACCATATCAACGTCAGAAACGGCTTCTGGAAGGGAAACAAATCCTTTAAGTCTGCCGCCTTTTATCTTTTCTACAAGCTCTGCATCAACTCTGCCTTTGCTTGCAAGCTTATCAAGGCTATCATAAATTCTCTGTATGCCCTTATCGACAAACTCTTGTTTAATATCATTTAGATTAACTTCATACCCTGCCATTAAACCAACCTGTGCGATACCGTGACCCATGTCACCAGCACCAATAACGGCAATTTTTTTAAGATCTGCAAGTTTCATTTTTAGCCTCCATTATTTTTCATTTACAGTATTTTTATCTACAATAATTATATCAATAAAACGGTTTGATTAACAATGTAGCCGATAACAAAAATATTGTTATTTTTTTGTCAATCGTTGCATCTTTCTTTTGGGAAACTCCAATTTAGAAAACGGTAGTAGGGAGATGCCGCTCTGCTTCGAAAAGCGCT
>CAYJGP010000205.1:0-1813 GCA_964369435.1 uncultured Oscillospiraceae bacterium
CAATGGGTTCTTCAACTCAAAATTCGCACTATAAAAAGACAAGCAATCCACATGATTTAACAAAAATCCCAGGCGGAAGCTCAGGTGGCTCTGCAGCTGCAGTTGCGGCAAAGCTTGCACCTGTCTCACTTGGAAGTGATACCGGCGGTTCTATCCGTCAACCTGCTTCTTTTTGCGGAATAACTGGAATTAAACCAACTTACGGCGCTGTTTCAAGGTATGGCCTTGTTGCATTTGCTTCTTCACTCGACCAGATAGGTGTTTTTGGAAAAACAGCTGAAGATTGTGCAGAAGTTTTAAATATCATCTCAACAAAAGATAGACGCGATGCCACAAGCAAAGATACAGGAATTTTAGATTTCGGCTGTAAAATAGGCAATGACATCAAGGGGCTTCGTATAGCAATACCGACCGAGTTTTTTGGTGAGGGCCTTGACCCACAGGTTAAGGAATCGGTTATGCAGGCAGCTGCATTTTACGAGAAAAACGGAGCAGAGTTAATTCCCGTCTCTATGCCTTCACTTAAATATGCAATACCTGCCTACTATCTCATCTCCAGTTCAGAGGCAAGTTCAAACCTTGCACGATACGATGGAGTGAAGTACGGATTTTCAGTAGAGGGTGAAAACTACGATTCAATGCTTCGAAATACACGAAGAGATGGTTTTGGTGAAGAAGTTAAGCGCAGAATTCTGCTTGGCAGCTACGCTTTAAGCTCTGGGTATTTTGATGCATACTATAAAAAAGGGTTGCTTATACGTCAGAAGATTAAAGATGAGTTTAACGCCATTTTTAGCAGTTGCGATATTATGCTCACCCCAACAACAACCAGCACCGCACTCTCTAAAGTCGAGCGTGAAGACCCAGCTTCAATGTATCTGTCTGATATTTATACAGTAACTATAAACCTTGCAGGTCTACCTGGTATTTCGGTTAAATGCGGTAATGATGATAGCGGAATGCCAATTGGTCTACAGCTAGTATCAAACCATTTTAAAGACGATTTAATAATCGGAGTTGCTGATTTTCTTGAGAAAAACAGGTAGAACCTTATGATACTGCTAAATAGCTACCAATATTTCGATGATGTTTATAAAATGCTCACCGATTATTTCCTGACCGATGAATACCGTTTATATGATGCACAACGAGCGATACTTTCTGATGAGAGATACTCTCTATATCAATTTATCGATGATAAAACAAAAAAACTCATTGGTTTCATCTCATTTTGGAAGCTTGATGATCTCTATTTTATCGAGCATCTTGCAGTAGATGAGTGTTATCGCAAAGAGGGATATGGGTCTAAGATTTTAGCAGAAGGACTATCAAAAACAACTGGTGATGTTGTCCTTGAAATAGAGCTCCCATCCGATGATGTAGGACGAAAAAGATTGTCATTCTACCAGAAAAACAATTTCTTTTTTAATGAATACAAATACAGACAACCACCGCTAAATGCTGGTGACGCAGCTATTCCGATGAATATTTTAAGCTACAAAAAGCCACTTACAGAAGAGCAGTTTATAGCAGTTGCTAAAACTATTTATCGCGATATCTATAAACAGCCGATGCCAGACTTTAATATTGATTAAAAATAAAATACAATTATACTATAGTTTAAATTTATTTTTAGTTTGATGTTATCTAATTTAAAACTGTATTTATTTATACGATAAAACACCGATTGCTATAAAGCAATCGGTGTTTTTTATAGCTGCAAGGCTTGTTACAACTAACCTTTACTCTTGAATATTAAAAAATCAGCTTATTCTGCTCATCCTTTTTATATGTCGTCTGCGGTTTCGCTTTG
>CAYJGP010000206.1:0-1765 GCA_964369435.1 uncultured Oscillospiraceae bacterium
GACTATGTTTATACCTATCATATATAGAGAAATACATTAAATAGAAAACCGTTATTTGGAATTAGATAATCCAAATAACGGTTTTAGTTTAGTTTTATCTATTAAACCCTGCGAAGCCTCATAATCGATTCAATAGTTAGAGCAAGGTCGCTTTTCGCTCGCTCTTTCGCCTCTTTGTAAGGGACTGCAACCCTATTAATGCTCACGATAGCAGAAACTCCAACATCGTAAGCGCCCTCAACGTTATCGCCGATATCGCCGACAACTGCAATTAGCGGCACACCAAGCTCTTTTGCTCTTTTAGCAACACCAATAACAACTTTTCCGCGAAGTGATTGACCATCGATTTTGCCCTCACCAGTAAAAATAGTATCGACATCTTTAGCTTTTTCTTCAAACTCTACAGTATCAAGGACAACATCAATTCCCATCCGAAGCTTTGAGCCGAGGAAAGCAACAGCGCCGCCGCCCATACCACCTGCAGCACCACTGCCTGGTATATTTAGTATATCTATCCCCATATCCCTTGATACAATATAAGCAAGGTGTGCAAGGCCTTTATCGAGGCTTTTAACATCATCTGGTGTTGCTCCTTTTTGTGGACCAAACACAGCAGAAGCACCGTTTTCGCCGCATAGCGGATTATCTATATCACATATAGTTATAATTTCACAGCCGTTTATAAACGCTTTTGTCTTGCTATTATCTATTTTCTCAATATCGATAAGTGTATCACCTACTGGGGTAAACTCTTCTCCGTCTTTGTTGTAAAACTTTGTGCCGAGTGCCGCCCATGCACCGCACCCGCCGTCGTTTGTAGAGCTGCCGCCGAGTGCTAGCAAAATCTTTTTCGCTCCAGATTCTATAGCTTTCTCAATAAGCTCGCCAACGCCATATGTAGTCGTCTGTCCGGCTTGTTTATTGTCACCCACCATCGGAAGACCTGCTGCTGCTGCCATCTCAATTATCGCAACATTATCTTTTAGCATTCCAAAAAAACTTTCGGTATTTTCAAAATAAGGCCCTTTAACATTTGCAGATATTTTCTCTCCCCCAACCGCTTCGATAAACGAATCAACACTTCCCTCGCCACCATCAGCTACAGGAATTTTGATTATTTTTGAATCCGGTTCATGCTTTAAAATGCTGCTCTCCATTATATCGCAAATTTCACCTGAAGACATCGTTCCTTTAAACGAGTCGGGAATTAGTATATATTTTTTCATCAAATCAACCCCTTAGTTGTTTACTTATAATTATAAATTGATTAATGCTAAATTCAACTGTTATGAACAACAAAATAATAAAGTTTTTTCCGTGTGTAAAACAATATGACAGCCAGATAGCGAATATATTGTTAATTACTAAATTATTTTTACAAAATAGATACTAAAATAGTTAATATGTTTAACCTGAATATTATAAATAGGGAGATATAAAGATACTTCAAAATATAGCTGATGTGACATGTCCAATATAGGTGAAAAAGAAAAAATCGAACTGCGAACCACCACCTATCATTGCAGCCCATAGTTTTCCCAAAAGTCCTGTTAGCAAAATGTTAGCAAACAGCGATTTTTTATCTCTAATAGTTGATTGTTAAATAACAAAAAGCCGCTGTTTAAGCGGCTTTTTCGTGGCACCCTCTGCGAGAATCGAACTCACAACTAACCCTTAGGAGCATGAAACAGATAGCGACCTTGATACTCCCGAAACTACGGATATTCTTCATAAAAAAGACCGTCCCTCTGTGCTTGATAGCCTA
>CAYJGP010000207.1:0-1735 GCA_964369435.1 uncultured Oscillospiraceae bacterium
TAGATGATTTCCACATCTTCCTCAACAAGATAGACAAAGTTTGTCGTCTTGCCAAAAAACTCAATAGTAGCTGTCCTCTCACCTATAGTAGTGGTATCGAAGTTTGAAATGTTATATTCACCGAAAGTTAGCACTCTTCTTGAGTTTGTGTAGTTTGCAGTTACCGATATTCCCTCGGCACTAATCGCATCACCCTCTTTGAAAACAAGAGCTGACGGGATATCTGCTGTAATAGAAACAAGCTTATCCGCCGCCGTTTTGCTTTTTAGTACAATATCGCCACTTCCATTTTTATAACTTATATATAGGCTATTTCCAACTGTCGATAAATCAAATGAGCTTCCGTCTATCGCTTTATCAACAATCTCACCTTCCTGCACAAGGTCACCCAGGTTCTCGTCGTACTTATAAGCCACAACCTGCTTTCCACTATTAAGACCTACTACATATAGATTTCCCTCGCTGACTGTTATCTTCGTTTGGCTTAAATTTCCAACCGAAACATCAATTTCTTCAACCCCTGCTTCACTAAAACGATGGAATGACGATATCTGTGTAAAATCAGATGCTGTATTATATGCCACGCAATAGAAGCTGTTATTATAGCTCACCATATCAAAAGTATTCGCTGAAACATTCCCAACAGAAACTTGTGTAAAAACGCCATCTTTAAATGTGTAACCTCTTATTCCATAAGCCCTATGAAAAGCATAAATAGTGCCATCACTTTCAATTATCCGCGGATTGCCAATTGTATGCGCATTTTCATTCGCCGCACTATTATGATAAGTTTGCGTTGTCTTCCCTGCTAAATCATAAACTACCAAATAAAGTTTATCGCTTATTTCAGATGTATGGTAAACATAAATATTCTCACTGTCTGCATAGATATCAAAGTTGCCACTGGTAGCGCCATTCGAAACCTTTAAAACTTCCCCACTACTCCATCTATTTGTTTCTATATCGTACTCTTTGATTACTATATCGGTTCTTTCATCAGTCACTATCTCACTAAAACCAAAATAAATTTTCCCATTCGCCGCAAACATTTTTGTCGTATAAAGTTGAGTGTTTGGCGATTGAAATGAATCAAGTGTTGTATAACTCTCACCATTAAAGCTCTTTAGTGTGAAGATATCATTGCCACTTGCTATATCTAACCCTTCTAATATATAAATAGTATCGTTATACGATAGTGAGTTTACGCTCTTACTTTCTAAACTTGCATGGTTTATATTTTGATATTCGTTATCCTCCCAAAGGTCGAAATCCCCTGCAACTGGAATAGTAACATCAAAAGTCACACTTTGACTATCTGCTGCAATCTCGATATTTTCAATAACAACCCCTGAATTTCGCCCGTCGTTATAAGTTAGTGCATTATCATAAAGCCCCATAGACATATCAGCGCTGCCGAAAGAATCGCCTGTTGTGAAAAAAGTTTGATCCATTTTTATGAACTTATCCTCGCCATCACGGAAAAGATAAATATAAGTATCACCGTGCGAATTTTTGCTACCTGTAACCGTTGTGTCAACCCTATATATTATTATCCCAGTACCTGGAATTTTCGAATCTAAAAATGTTTCGTCACTGGCGGCGCTATCCCCTTTTACCCTGTATTCCACAACAAAATACTCGTAGTTATTTAGCGGAGATTTTATGATAAACGCCTGATTCCCATCTGGGTTACTCTGGATATCAAGCCTTAAATTTTCCGTTGACTCCGTTATCT
>CAYJGP010000208.1:0-1684 GCA_964369435.1 uncultured Oscillospiraceae bacterium
AAACAATTGATGAGTAGCTATTGAAAACATTTGAAAAAAACTTATCCCTCTCTACACCCTCTTTTTCGCCGACTGCCGAGAGTTGCCATGAGTCGATAAAAATAGTCGAGACAAGAATAACTACCGATGGCACCCTGTTTCCAACGGCGTAAAGACCATTTGCAGCAGCTGAAACAAAATGCGTTACAAGATAGCGGTCCGATACGTTTGTAAACCACCATGAAACTTTGGTGGGAATAAGTGGAACGCTGTATTTTAGCATTTCACTGTATACTCTGCGCAACCTTTGGCGCGGTTTATAGAATTTGCGAAGTCTTCCAGCTAAAAACAAAAAGACAATCGATATGAAATCTGCAGTTATAGTTGCTAATACATATCCTGTTATCCCCATTTTAAAGACAACGAGGAAAAGCACATTAAATATAATAGTTGTAACTGTAGACATAACTCCATCAAAAGCAAATAGCCGCACAAGCTTTCGTCCCCGTACAAACTGGGTGCAGAGAGTTCGTCCACATGCAGTAATTACATATAAAACAACAAGCGGCTCAAATCCGCGTATCATCTCAACAAGCATAAGTAGTGGTGAGGCTATAATAAGGACAACAATTCCAAGAAGCAGCATATTTACCCCAACGGTAAATACCGCCTCTTTTGAATACTTTTTATCGAGCGCAAATCGAATAACAGCACTTCCCATAGTAAGCGATACTATTGGCAAAAGCAGATTTGCCGTTTGGACAATCAGGTCAACAACACCATATTCTGTGGTTGTCAACACCCTTGTGTAAAGCGGCATTAAGAAAAAGACAAGGAGCTTTGAACTAAATGTACTCACCGCAAATATAACGGTGTTGAACATAAGCTGTCTGTATTTATTCACAAACTCCCCCCCATAACAATATTACTACTATTTTAATATTATTTGATGTTAAAGTAAAGCGATTTTTTATTTAACTTGTTTAGAATGATAAAATATTATATAATAGTTAGAGAAAAATTTTTCGGAGGAAATTATGATAGACAAAAAAGAACTAATGCACCTATACAACCTTGCCCGTATCTCCTATAGCGAGGACGAGCTTATCAGCATGCAGAGCAGTATGGAAGGTGTTATAGAAATTATGGATACCGTATCGACGCTTGATTTATCCGATGTTTCGCAAAATCTTCGCGACGAAATAACCCTCTCTCCGCTTCGTCATGACGAAATAGAAGCTTCACTTTCGACCGATTTAGCACTCGCAAATGCACCTGATTGTGCAGCAGGTCTTTTCAAAACAAAAAAGGTTATGGAGGATTAGTATGTCTTTTGAAAATATGAGTATAAAAGAGATGCGTAAAGCTCTTGATAGCAAAAAAGTTTCTGCTGTTGAGCTTACATCTGATTATCTTCGCAGAATAGAGAGCGAAGACGATAAAATAGGCGCTTACATCACTGTTACAAAAGATAAAGCGATAGAGGATGCAAAAAAAGCTCAAAAACTAATAGACGATGGAAAGTCGGGTCCATTTTGTGGAATCCCTATAGCTATAAAGGATAATATCTGCACAAATGGAGTTACTACTACCTGTGCTTCAAAGATGCTTGAAGGGTTTATCCCACCTTATGATGCAACTGTAGTTGAAAACTTAAAAAATGCAGGCGCAGTAATGCTTGGTAAAACCAATATGGATGAGTTTG
>CAYJGP010000209.1:0-1579 GCA_964369435.1 uncultured Oscillospiraceae bacterium
ACGATTTTAAAAAGAATATCGACAAAGCAGGCGAGGGCACAGCGCAGTTTATCTCTGATGCGATAAAAGTCTATTGCGGTTAATAAGTGCACTGAGTTAAAAGAGTAACCTAAAATGAATGTCCACCACAATTAATTGCGGGTGGGCATTTTTTCGATATGAAAATTGAAGACATATTGAATAGACAAAATTTCAGCATATAAGGCTAACATAATAAGGACACCAACTTTTGAGCACAAACTAAATTCATCTGATATCTTCTAAACAGAAGGGCACTTTGAAAGATTAAATACTCACAGCTTAACGCTATATTCTAAGCTCTATATATACTCAAAAACGCAGATATTATGTTTTTTAAGGGTGTTGTAAATTATCAGCTTGTTTTTAAGGCCTATCTTTTTAGACTTTATTTCCTCCGCCTCTTTTTCCTCGGCAGTTTCTGTGTCGTCAGCTCCAAAACTTTTAACTAACTCTTCAAATTCTTCATTGGTCATTGACTTGAAACTGTCGGGGTCGTTTGACAAATCAGCCAATTCTTTGCCTTTATTCTTAACGGCACTATTTGAAAACCCCCACAAGGTAATCTCATATAGTATTTCCGCCGCAACTATTGTGCCGCCATAATCTGAAACGTTTTCATCAATTAGGTTGTAGCCTAAAATCTCCTCCCAAGGGATAAAATCCTGTGCATAAGACTGTGGGAATTCAAATTTGCCAAGAAAAAAATCAAGCTCCGCTAAGCTCAGACTATCAATATCCACCACTTCATTAAGCTTTGATGGTGCTGTGAACTTACCGGATAGCACCTCTTTATCGTACAATAGAAAATCATTGCGTTTTGTTTCATCAAATTCATCAATCAGGCTTACGCACAGTAATTTATCATCGACGGGAACCGCTTCAAGCGCTAAAAGCTCGCTTAAAACGCTCGTGCAACTCTTTAAAACCCTCTCGTATTTGTCGTTTTCGGTATAGTGTTTGAGCTTTAAAAGTGCACCCGCAATTCCTTTTGGAGTTTGTCTTGTCATTAATTCATAAACTGTCATACTGCCTCCTGTGTATTATTATATAAGGGGTATATTATTAATATAACATAAAATGATGGTGCAAAAACGGTGCATTATAAAACGAGGATGTAAAAAAGCGCGCTCCATTTGGAGCGCTTTTGGTTTAGTAATTTTTGCAAGTATTAAAAGCACCATAATAGGGAACAGTAACACGGCAAACAGTAGCGCCATTATATTACACCCTCTTTTCGGGGCTCTTCATTTTTTGTATCGGCGCGCGAGATTTAACAGGGCACTACATATAACTATTAAAATGAAAAAAGTATAGCCATATTTATATCCCACTTTCGGAGCTCTTCATTTTTTGTATCGACAGGCGAATTTGCAAAAGTCGCACAAAAGCAAAAAAAATGATCATAAATAGTTTAAACATGATATAACCTCCTCATTTGCAACATTTCAGTTTTAGTATTTGCGAGCAAGCTTGCACAGACCAAGCCAGAAAATTACAACAATTGTAAGTATGTGAAACATGCTAACACCTCCTCTATGGTAGTGTGTATCAGATATTG